>RKRO01000278.1 GCA_007571355.1 Candidatus Poribacteria bacterium
ACCAATGAGGTTTGCAACATCGTCCTCCCTTTCCAAACAATTGAGCAGGTAGACGAACCCCGCGCCGAGAAACCCTCCGAAGATAATATGCAACTCTCAATGTTTGATACCCGAGGGCGGCAACTGAAAGGCTGGACGAACAAATTGATCTGGGGCGATAATAAATTGGTATTGTCATCTCTCAAGAATGGACCGCTGCGCGAGGCAATTGAAGCACAAGGTGGACTCAAACTTATCTACATAGATCCGCCTTTTGATGTAGGCGCGGACTTTTCGATGGATATCGAAATCGGTGATGAGACCTTTACTAAAGATCCCAACATCCTTGAAGAGATTGCTTACCGGGATACCTGGGGGCAGGGAGCAGATTCGTTTATCGCGATGATCTATGAACGCCTAATGCTCATGCGGGATTTGTTGGCAGCAGATGGCAGTATCTATGTACATTGCGATTGGAGATTAACTGCCCATCTCCGCCTTGCACTCGACGAAGTATTTATTTCAGACAACTTTCAGCGCGAAATTATCTGGCGTATCGGATGGCTCTCAGGCTTTAAAACAAAAGCCAAAAACTGGATTCGAAATCATGACACTATTCTTTTTTACACAAAGAACAAAAACAATTTCACATTTAATAAAGAATATATTCCTTATGCAGACAATTATGTCCGCAGAGACGGTAAAAAGCCAGAAGGCGCAGGATATCCAATAGAAGATACTTGGAACTGTAGCGACCTAGATCCATTAGACTCCATTCAGATTATGAGTTTTAGCGGCGAGAAGACCGGGTACACAACTCAGAAAAACGAAAATCTGCTTGAACGTATCATCAAAGCATCTTCTAACGAAGGTGATCTTGTCGCCGACTTCTTCTGTGGTTCTGGTACCACCGCCGCTGTTGCTGAAAGGTTAGGGCGAAAGTGGATTGCAACAGACCTCGGCAAATTTGCGATCCACACCACACGTAAACGGATGATCGGAGTCCAACGTCAACTCAAAGCGGACGGTGAAGACTACCGAGCCTTTGAAATCCTCAACCTCGGCAAATATGAAAGACAACACTATATCGGAGTCAACCCAAACCTCCGCGAAGCAGAACAACAGAAGCAATCCGTAGAGAAAGAGAAGGCGTTTATTGACCTTATCTTGCGTGCTTACGCCGCCGAAAGGACTGAGGGGTTCGTCAGTTTTCAGGGTAAAAAAGCCGGAAGACTTATCGCCATTGGGCCCGTCAATTTGCCAGTGACGCGCTTATTTGTAGAGGAAATTATCCTTGAATGCCGCAAGCATCAGATTACCCGTGTGGATGTACTCGGTTTTGAGTTTGAGATGGGGCTGTTTCCTAACGTCCTTGACGAAGCCAAAAGCAAAGGTATTGACATCGCACCGAAATACATCCCTGCTGATGTCTTTGACAAACGGGCAGTGGAGCAAAACCAAGTCATATTCCACGATATGGCGTTCATTGCAGTCAAACCCATCATCTCTGACACAACAGTCGCGGTAGAATTAACCGATTTTTCTGTCTTTTACGCACAAGATTCTATCTCTCATGCTGAGCAGACACTTAAAAACAAGAGAAGTCGGATAGTCTTAGAGCAGGGGCAAGTTGTAAAGGTGAGCAAAGATGCTGATGGGATTGTGTCTCGTGAGGTGCTCACGAGACACTGGACGGACTGGATTGACTATTGGTCGGTCGATTTTGACTTTGAGAGCAAACAGGAGATTATCCGCGTGCAAGATCCAGACACAGGTGAATGGGAAGAACAGTGGACAGGCGATTATGTTTTTGAAAACGAGTGGCAGAGTTTTCGCACGAAGAAAGATCGCTCATTGGAATTGACCAGCGTCGCCCATGAGTGCGCGTCCGGTCGCCGTAAACTTGCCATTAAGGTGGTAGACATTTTTGGGAATGATACAATGACAATTATTGAGGTGGCGGTGTGAAATTGTCACATAAACGCAGAAAATTTTCTTAGAGAGGTAACCCGTGTCAGCAAATATTAGACTATCCATGTTTGAAATCGTGGGCAGCCCTTTCTGTGTTGCTTCCCACGACGGAGAAAAGGTTCATAAACACCTTGATGCCGCACTAATAGCGAATCAAGATGTCGTCCTCTCATTTCACAACGTCACAGCATTAACAACAGCTTTTCTCACTGCCGCGATCGGTGAATTATATGGGACGTTCAGTGAAGAGGAAGTTCGAGCTCAGTTAAAAGTGGAAGATATGGAGCAAGACGATCTTGCCCTTTTGAAGCGTGTCGTTGACAATGCCAAGTTATATTTCAAAGATCCAGAAAGATTCGACAAAGTAGTTGAAGAAACACAAGGAAATGAAGGTGATGAATCACAAAGCGACACCGGTGGGGCAACACAGCTTTACCTCAACAGATAAATTGTTTTTCGATGCACATATATGGTTGTATCTGTATTGTCCACAAAGATCACAAGACTATTGGATGAATACTTATTCTGATATTTTTGACCGTATTTTAGATGCGGAGAGTCAGATTTATATTGATGTTCTTGTGGCTTCAGAATTTATCAATACGTTTGCTAGACAGGAATGGAAACTTGCTGGAGTCCATTCTAACTCCTTCAAAACTTTCCGCAGCAGTCCAGATTTCAAACCAGCCGCTGAGGGTATTGCCGCGGCTGTAAAACAGATTATGAAGCACTGTTTGCCGGTAGAAAGCTGCTTTACAACTTTGGAAATCAACGAACTACTCACTGATTACAGCACCGGTAATTTCGACTTCAACGATCAGGTCATAACAGAAATCTGCAAAAACAACGGGTTCACGCTAACAACAAACGATGGCGATTTCAAAACC
>RKRO01000098.1 GCA_007571355.1 Candidatus Poribacteria bacterium
GTCTTAGGAGTAAATTTGGATGTACAGATTCAATATCTGGAAAATAGTTTTAATCCTCGGGGTTTTGGTGTTTTCTGTTTTGTACCTGATCCCCACCCCGGATAGTTTCTACAACCCACTATACGGGAACCTACCGCTTTGGATGCAGGAAAAACTCCCCCCTTTTGAAGTCACCGAGGCTCACGAGTTAAAGGTGAACCTCACAGAGGTCGAATACCCGGAGGGAATTAGTTTCCAGGATACGACCCGTGAATTAGAAGATATCTTCGGGGTCCACTTAGGAAAACTGGATTTCGCGCAGGACGTGGATTATGAATTTGATACCACTGAAGCCCGTGAATTTTACGTTCGCTTCCTCTCAGAAAAGGCGCGGCAGAATCCACAAGCGACACTCGACAACCTGCATCTGCGCGGGAGCCTCCCCGTATTTGTCCGGCGGCTAATCCCAGATACACGGTTGAAGCTGGGGCTGGACCTCAAAGGCGGTGTCCACCTGGTCCTGGAAGTCGATTTGGAAGCCTCCAAAGCCGCACTTTTCAAAGAACACGCCCTCTCAATTCCGGATGAACTTCGCACAGAGGATATTTTATGCCGTGAAGTTGACTGGGTAGAGGGCGAAGACGCACTCAACGTTTTTGTCGGTATCCCCTCCCGATTCCGATCCGATGCACAGCAAAAAACACAGTATCTCGAGAAAGCCCAACGTATCCTCAACGAAATTGAGTTTTTTGAAAACGCGTCCCTCAGCAACGAGACAGAAATACAGGCTGTCTATCAATTGCGACTCACACAGAGCGGTATTCAACAGTATAGTGAGCAAGCGATTGAACAGGTCCTGATCGTCCTCCGAAATCGTGTCGATGCATTCGGTGTCTCGGAACCTTCTATCCGTCGCGAAGCGAATCAGCCAAGAATTATTGTCGAGCTCCCCGGGGCTGAAGACTCTTCGAAACCCTTACAGATCGTCCGGGAGATGGGGCGACTCGAATTCAAACTCGTCAAGAAATCCCCCGCTGGCGGAAATTTCTGGAGCGGCACCACGGATACACCACCACCGGACAATATCCCCGAAGATAGCGAAATCAGTTATCACCGGGAAACCGGCAACTGGTATGTCTTGGAAAGTCCGGTACTCCTCACCGGCGACCGGATTACTGATGCGTTTCCAACGACAGGCAGAACCAGTTTTGATATTGTTGTTTCACTGAGCTTTGATGGCCCGGGCAGACGTAAGTTTGCACAAATTACAGGTGATCATATCGGTGAACACTTGGCGATCCTCCTTGATGGCAAAGTCCAATCCGCGCCTGTCATCCAGGACCAGATTGTCGGCAATGCGGTCATTCAGGGAAACTTTACATACGAGGAAGCGAGTTACCTTTCGAATATCTTAAAGGCAGGGGCATTTCCAGTAGGTGTCCAGATCGCCAAAGAGGATACCGTCGGGCCCACCCTCGGAAAAGAATCTATTGATAACGGTATTCTCGCGGCGCTGATCGGTTTGGGTATCGTCCTTGTTTTCATGGTCATCTACTATCGCCTATCCGGGTTAATCGCGCTTGTCGCCCTCGTCTTTAATATGGTAATTATTCTCGGGGCATTGGCGGGTTTCGGGGCAGCCCTAACGCTGCCCGGTATCGCTGGACTCGTTCTTACGATCGGGATGGCTGTTGACGCGAACGTACTCATCTTTGAGCGGATTCGTGAGGAATTACGAACCGGCAAAGCCGTCTGGGCAGCGATTACAAACGGTTACCAGCGCGCATTTCTTACCATTTTAGATGCCAACCTCACCACCTTCTTTACTGCACTCGTCCTTTATCATTTCGGGACAGGTCCGATTAAAGGGTTCGCAGTAACGCTCGGCATCGGTATCCTCGCGAGTATGTTCACAGCGATTGTCGTCACACGCGAAATATACGGACTAACGATTGGGAACCGGGATGTACAGCAACTGAGCATCTAACACAGAAAAAACGTAAAGGACAGAAAATTGGAACTACTTAGAAATACAAACTTCGATTTTATCAGCAAGCACCGCACCGGCTTTTTATTTTCAGCCCTGTTCATCGCTATCGGCTTGGTGTTCCTCGGTATCCATCAGGGACCGAACTTCGGAATTGACTTTCGCGGGGGTGTTAAAATCCAAGCGAAGTTCAACAGAGTCGTCACAGAAACTGAATTGCAAACCAAACTCACTGAAATCGGTTACGATCATGCCAAAATTCAAATAGATGAAGCCGAAAGAGAGGCATCCATCTCTCTCGGATACCGGCCAGAGTTTCAGCAACAAACCGTCCAGATCCCGATTGTGGCGGATCCTGGCGATGAAACCGCTAACAGCATGCAAGTGCGTAAAACCGATCCGAGGGCACACCTATTGAATACGGGTGAGACGGTTCAACTTATTGAAGACAGTTCGCAACAACGCAATCAGATTGTTGACCTGAAAGACAGTGCCGAGGGCGACGCAATTCAATTGACGTTCGAGAACGCGTTCGGCGTTGACTTCAGCGAGAATGCCACTGTCCAAATTCAAGCGAGTGTCGGCACAATTCTCACAGAGGCACTGCTCAAAGGTGCAGACGGTTGGCACGCACTCGTTGGCGGGATCAACGTCTCTGAAGTCGGCCCGAGCGTCGGCAGCGATCTGAAATGGGCTGCGCTCTGGTCCGTGATCTGGTCGATTATCATCTTGCTGGCCTATATCTCTTGGCGGTTCGAGTTCCCTTTCGCCATCGGCGCAATAGCAGCCCTCGTCCACGATGTGCTGATTACCTTGGGCATCTTCGCTATTTTGTCTAAGGAGATTAACCTACCGACAGTGGCAGCGTTCCTCACAATTATCGGATATTCGCTTAACGATACCATCGTGGTGTTTGACCGCATTCGTGAGAATTCGCAAACCTTACGCGGCACCGATTACATCACAGTCATTAACCGAAGCATCAACCAATCGCTGAGCCGGACTGTTATCACATCTTTGACAACGTTGTTTGTCGTTTTGGTTATTTTTCTCCTCTCCAGTGCAGGTGAGGAAATTAACACCTTCGCCTTAGCACTTATCGTCGGTGTGTTGATAGGCACCTACTCCTCGGTTTTTATCGCAAGCCCAATCTTATATCTCTGGAATCGAGGACGCCAAACGGCTTAATATAGTAAAGCCCATAATTATGGAAACACATCCTATCGAAACGAGGTGCCTCTGCTTCCCCCCTGATAAGGGGGGGAGGGGGGTTGTGTTCCTAAAAGTGTGCATTTACTTTTAGATTTTACGATACTTACACGCGAACGCTATTTTTCAATTTTATCGCGGAGCAGACAAACCCTGGATCCACAAAAAATAGAGAAAACAATTAGTACAAGTCGTGTTTGTCGTAGGGAAACCCTTCATTGCCCGTTATTGCATTGTGAACCAAATAATAATCTCTGTGTGGTAAAAAAATGAACCTCCCAACACCTGTTATCAGCGATTCTTCTCTCCGTATTATCGGTGAATCCGAACCGATGCAGGCGGTTTTACGTCAAGTCGCCCAAGTCGCACCAACGAAAGCGACTGTCCTCATTACAGGTGAAACCGGTGTTGGAAAAGATGTCATCGCACAGGCGATCCACAAAAGCAGCCCCCGTGAAGATAAACCCTTTAAAGCCGTCAACTGCGGCACCTTTTACCAAGAACTCCTCCAAAGCGAACTCTTCGGACATGAAAAGGGTGCCTTCACCGGTGCAACGAACCAACGCCGCGGCGTATTTGAACAGGCAAACGGGGGGACGCTCTTCTTAGATGAAGTCGGCGAAATGTCGCCAGAAGTACAGGTGAAATTTCTGCGGGTCTTAGAGACACAAGAGTTCACCCGCCTCGGCGGCGAACGAAATATTAAAGTCAATGTCCGAATAATCGCCGCCACAAATGTCAATCTTGCAACATCGGTAAGGCAGAAAAAATTTAGACAGGATCTCTACTACCGCCTCAATCTCTTTCGCATCCAAATCCCGCCCCTCCGCGACCGCCGCGAGGATATTCCGCTTTTCGTCTCCGCGTTCATCTCCGAATTAAGCGCAGAGCACGATAAACCTATTACCCGTATAACCCCGGATGCACTCAATTACCTCCAAAACGCGGAGTGGCGTGGCAATGTCCGTGAACTCAGAAATGCTGTTGAGACCGCGATTATCTTAACCACCACTGAAGAACTGCAACTGAAAGATTTCCCGATGGATCCAGAATCTCAGCACGTTTCCTTAGTGCCTGTGCAAACCTCTGGTACGCAGCTTGCCCCGACACAGTTCGTTGGCGCAACCACCACCGAGACAGACCTGCTTGATGAAGCAAGCGGAGCTTTGCAGGTTGTGGATACCGCTGCGGGTGCAATCGCGACAGGAAATATCGCCATTTACAAGACGATTCTCGGACTTATCCTCTCCGCGATCCGTCTACTGGAGCCAGCCGCCACAGCCCCTAACGAAATGCCGTTCCTCATTCCAGATGAAGATACCAGTTGGATGCAAATTAGTGACACAGATGACGCAGCGGATGTCCTGAAAAAAGCGTTGGAGATCCTTTCGACGATCGCCAAGCGGCTTGAGCATCGCCAAGATAGAGTTGTGCCGATCGGGCCTCCGTTTGAAGCACAGGGCGACACACACGGACAGGACGACTACGGATTTCCGGTACAGAATGACGAGGAGACCATCGGCAGGGTCGGTATGACGATGGCAGAGATTGAACGCGCGGCGATCCAAAAAACACTCGCCGAGTCCGGTGGCAACAAAACAGAAGCAGCAAAGATACTCGACATCGGGGTGCGGACGCTACACCGCAAGTTGGACACCTATAAACAAGCAGACAATAACAATAACGCCTCTTAAACGAATAGTTCTCGGACATAACACTGGAACCCCGCAATGACATCGCCACCTTCAAGGATGTCATCTTCACGCAAAACGGTAATATCCTCAGGAGACCGGTACACTTCTACAGTTTCTCGACGCGGATTCACACCCCACACCATCGCACACCCCGCATTTAACCATTCATCCACCTTTTCTGCGACTTCGGTGTAGGCATCGCCTGGAGGGATGACTTCAACCGCGAGATCGGGCGCGCCTTCCCAATATCCCTTTGAAATACCGCGTTCAGCAATTGCGGCTTGACGCACAAACGCAGCATCTGGTGCACGCACAGTATCTGGATTTTGAGCGATCTTAAAGCCTGTTTCGGCACCGCAGACATAGCCTAATTTAAATCTTGTTCACTTTATGTCCCTCGTTCCGAGAACTATTCTGTAGCACTATAATAAATTGCATTGAAAAGGAGTTTGAAAGTCCCATGGGATTGCCCTCGATGCTGCGGTTTGAATCCGAAAAGAATCACGCGTCCGTTGCCCAACGGTGTCTCCAAAAGTGCGACCTTCTGACGAATCCGCTTCTCGCCTTCAAGCCATCCGCTCATCAACGGATTGAATTCTGGGTACGTCGCCACGGCTTTAGAATCACCTCGAACGCCATCAAAAACAGGTCCCGATTTAAAAAGGAACGCCATCTCGTTGTCTAACCCGTATCCGATGGGGTGCCTTGTGTCTACCCGAACACGTAGGAGTGAACCCGGACAGAAAAACGCGTCTTCGTTCGGTTGATTATTTTTTTCTACGACATTGACGATCCCTTTTTCACCAAGCCCGAAGTATTTCAATGGCAGCTCTGTCGCACGATTCAAACAGATCAGTGTGCCGCCTTCCGCCACAAATCTACGCAAATTCGCTAACCCTTCAGTCCCAATACCACCGGTATATTCTGGCGGTAATTTTCCGGCTGCGTGTCCATTGAGAATACCGGAGGCACCCAGATCCGGCAGAAGTATCGCGTCATACCGTGCTGCTAAATGCCCCGCCCGGATTTCAGCATTCCTGAGGCTATTGTAGGTGAATCCGTGTGTATCTAAGACCCAGCGCGTCCACCCTTCGTCCATGTTCGCTGTCCACGGTTTATAGAGACCCAGCCGCGGTGCATGTAGACGGGTGAACCTTCGACTGATCATCTCTGCATTGAGGGTGGCAGCGGCGTGGATACGGATGCCAAATTCCGATGCAAGTGCCGCCATCTCTTCAACTTGCTGGCGGGGTGGCTCTACCGTCTGTATTAAAATAGACCCACTCGGTAACGGCTTACCAGCGATTTCCACACCGCGTCGCGCTTGATACAGTTTATATTTCGGGCTGTTGTCGCCGAATCTTGCATTGAGCAGATGGTTGAGAAAAATCGCTTCGACATTCGTTCGATTCTCGAACAAGTAGCCGGTCGGTTCAGAGGCACCGTCGAGCGTGCCTTGTACCGCTGGGAGTATCGGCAGCTGCCTTAAATCTGCCTCAAATGGATGGACAACTGCAATCGTTCTCACGCCCATCTGTAGCGGCAGGGTCCAGCCCGCGATATCATAAGGACGTTCCGGGGGGGATTCCGGGGAGGGACGACGTTCCGGGTAACGCTGTACCTCAAGCAGATCCTTCGCATGCGCCCGAAACGGTTGCGACATGAGAACGACGTAGGTATCCGCTGGATATTCTACACCATCGGCGGTAAAAGGCGCGTTCGCCTGATGAATCTGTACGCCACCGCGCTTTAGAATGTCCAGCATCTTGTGTGTTGTGTGAATATCGCGTTGTGCAGTCGGGATAAGAAACGCGCGAGGCGGTTCATCTTGCCCCTTTGCGATCGCATCAAGTCCCATCTTATAAAAGTTCGTTTTCAACATGACACGATTTTCAGCGACGAAACCGAGAATTGAGTATGCCGCCGCTTCCTCATAGTCTATAATATTTCGTAACCGCCACCAACCCCCAGGCCACGGTTCAGGAAAGTTGGTACGGAGGGCATATTGATCAAGGCCGCGCCGATAGCCTTTTAAGGTATGGTGCGGTTGAAAAATCGGCGTTGCGATTTCTACGCGCGCCGCTTCGGTTAATATGCCTACCATATTGTGCCGATACGGTACCGTCCGAAATCCGCCATGCCACCATGTGTCATAGACAGCATTTGAAAGTACGCCTGTAAACCCGGCACTTGTCAAATCGAAGGCGAGCTGCGCCCCAATGAGCGAAAGCGTCCGCTGTAAAAGCGGCGGGATATTCGGGTTGACCGGCTCAAAGTACGGCGGAATCACAAAGCGCGGCCCCCGATAGCTCATCTCATGCACGTCGTAGACAACTTCTGGAAACCACTCCTCATAAAGCACGCGCGTCAGCAGTTGTGTCTCCACCTGCGTTAACATGAACCAGTCGCGATTGTTATCGTGTCCCGTATACTTATGATACAACCACGGGATTTCCGAACCTTCATGCGGTGTACCAACAGTACGATGATACCAATCCACCACAATGTCCAATCCATCAGGATTCGCGGAAGGGATTAGCAGAATTATAACATTTTCAAGAATATCTTTGATTTCGGGGGTGTCTTCTGTTGCAAATTGATAAACGAGTTCCATGGACATCTGTGAGGAAGCGATTTCTGTCGAATGGAGATTGCAATTAATGAGCACGACGGCTTTACCTTCTTGCACAAGCGCATCCAGTTCCTCACTGCTTTGAGTGGCTGTTGCTAATGCTCGCTGAATCTCCTGGTAACGTGCCAGATTGTCCAAATTCTCTGGGGCAGAAATCAGCAACATCAGCAGGTCGTTCCCTTCAGTCGTTTTTCCGAGTTCATCCACCAAAACCCGATCCGAGTTTGCTGCAACATGGCGCATATAATCGGAGACCGTTTGCCATCCTGCTACCTGATAATCCGAACCGACTTGAAATCCGAGGACTTCTTCCGGTGTCATCAGTTGCGCGTGTGTTGCTCCCTGCAGCAAGACCACACAGAGGAGCCATAGACCGAGGGTGCACCAGAGTGTTGTAACGCTGATTTTTTGCGCAGCTGCTTTTCGCTGGCGAAATAGAGATATAGAGTTGGCGTAGAGATAATGTCCAAAAAATTTCATAAAATACTTCCCCTTTTAGAGCCGAGAATTGCCGAACCTTTGTTTCCGTAAGTATATCCAAAACCAACGGACATGTCAACCTTATTCAGAACCAAATCTATACTTGACTTTTTTTAAATTATGTGTTATTTTTATAGGGATAACGGCGTGAAACAACACAAATATGTTGCAAAATGCAAACCGACTGCAAGAACGTCGTTATATCTACAAAAGTCAGGAGGATAACAAAAAATAATGAAAAAGGTTGTCATCATTCCACTGCTCGTTCTCTTGCTCGCGAGTTTTGGCTGTGAAACAAAACAGAAGGGCCCCAGCAACTTGACCGTCGGGAAGAGCAAATTAATTGAGAGCGGTAACGCTTTGGAAGCCGTTGGACATCTTGAGAAAGCGGAGGCGGAAGAAGTTAATAAACTCGAACCCCGCGCCTTGCTTGTTATCGCGTATTCTTATGGAATCTCCACCGGAGATGCCGATCGGTCCGGCAATGGAGCCAAGTTCAAAAACCAACTCAGCCAGCGAATTGAAGCACTGACAGCGGCAGAAATGAAGAACATCCTACAAGTGCTCAACGACAGGCGCTCACAGGTACGGAAAGCCGGTTTACAAGCACTCGTTGATAAAGGACACGATGCCGCAGTCCTAATTCTCGACAGTCTCACAAAAGGGAGATACCCAGCACTTCATGAAGATTTCACACAGTGGATGTTGGTTGACATAGGAACCGACGGGTTAGACCTTATCTTAGCCAAACTCACCGAGGAAGCGACCTCACCCGCTCTGAAAAGTAAACTCGTACACGTATTGGCTGAAATCGGCGATGTGAAAGCCGTAGATGCCTTGAAATCCCTACAAACCAGCACCTCGGAACCCGGATTGGCAATGGAGATTAACACAACGCTTTATCAACTCGGTGAAAAGTCGTATAAAAACGACATTATCGCCGGGATAAATCATGAGGATGTGGCTGTCCGACGCGCCGCTGCAAAAGCGATGGTCAATATCAATAATGTACCCACAAAAACGCTCATCGCAGGACTTAAGGATACAGATTCTGAGGCAGTCACAGCACTCGTAGAAGCACTCGCTGTTCATAAAGATGCTGCCGCTGTAGATGGACTCGTGGAGGTCCTCATCAGTGATGAATTAAACAAAGATCCAAAGCAGGCTGCAATTAATACCCTCGACATTTATGGACAAGAAAAACTCGCCAGAGGTTTAGCGAGCCGGATTACCAAACTCATCATCGGCGGCACTGTTAACGACGCAGAAAATCGGTTGCATCTTGTACAACTTTTGAGAAGAGAACCGTTTAAGAAACAAATCAAGGCGATAAAGTCGATTGACGACCTGGCATTCAAATTGTATGACTACCACGAAAAAAAAGAAGAGAACACGCTCGTCAAAACTTCGCTTAAGCAACTCCTCGATGAATTACAGTAGGCTTGAGGAACAGGCAGACGCATTGTTATGTTGGGCTCGCGCGGCGCGAATCGTCAAATAAATTCCCACACCTTCCGACAACCGGCTGCTGCAGACGCGCCTCCATAAGCACTGCATGCTCTGATGAAGCGATATGGCAAATTTTCGGATCCGCCTGCAGCTCTGTAATATACTAAAGTTTGGACAATCCTTGTTTCGTGGGCGTTGTGTTTCAAAGGCATGTATGTTTTTCCGATAGTTTCGCACACGCAAGCAACCCGTAGAAAAA
>RKRO01000220.1 GCA_007571355.1 Candidatus Poribacteria bacterium
ATGAGAATTCACGGGCAGCGCTATGGTCTTGCGCCATTTTCCAATAAGCACAAGAAGCGGCACGCGCATCATCTATCATAAAAAGGGTTTGTAGGTGCTCTATTTTGAGTGTGCTAAGGAACCAAAGGGGTATGAGTATGACAATTGCTAATCCAAAAGAAGTTGATGAAGGGGCAATCTCTCCAAAACCTTCTAACGGAGGTGATCGGACAGGACTTACGTTCACACCCTATTTTACCACGTCCGGCGTTCATCCATACGATTTGTTGGAGTGGGAACGCCGTGATGCGGCTATCTACAACGAAAAGGGTGATGTTATCTTTAAACAAGAGCAGGTTGAGGTACCATCGAACTGGACGCAACTCGCGACGGATATTGCAGCATCAAAATATTTCCGAAAAGCCGGAGTTCCAGGGGTAGAAGCAGAGGATAGCGTTCGCCAACTGGTCACGCGTGTGGCGCGCACACTCCGAAGAGTCGGCGAAGAATATGGCGGTTACTTCGCGACCCATGAAGACGCAAAGGCGTTTGAGATGGAGTTGACGCATATCCTCGTCACACAGCGGGGCGCATTCAACTCGCCTGTCTGGTTTAACTGCGGTTTGTGGCACGAATATAATATTGAAGGCGGCGGCGGAAACTATTATTGGGACCGGGACGCAGAAAAAGTTAAGGTCACCACCAATGCTTATCAACACCCGCAAAATTCCGCCTGTTTCATTCAAAGCGTTGACGATTCTCTGGACTCCATGTTAGAGCTCCAGAGGTCTGAAGTTCGGCTCTTCAAATACGGCAGCGGTACAGGTTCTAATTTCAGTAAGGTTCGTGCCAAAGGGGAACTGCTCTCTGGTGGTGGCGAAAGCTCTGGCGTACTCTCGTTCCTGGAAGGATTCGACCGGTGGGCAGGTAGTATTAAATCTGGGGGGACCACAAGACGAGCAGCCAAGATGGTTATCCTCGATATGGATCATCCAGAGATTGTTGATTATATTGATTGGAAACTTCGCGAAGAGGAGAAAGCAAAGGCACTTATCGCAGCTGGCTACCCATCTGACTTCAACGGTGAGGCATACGGTACTGTTAGTGGACAGAACAGCAACAATTCCATCCGAATTACCGATGAATTTATGAATGCTTACCTCCAAGGCAACTCTTGGAAAACCACCTATCGGACAAGTGGTGAAGTCGCCGAGGAATATGATGCCAGAACACTGATGGAGAAGATCGCACACGCCGCGTGGGCGTGCGCGGACCCGGGTGTTCAGTTTGACAGTACAATTCAGAAATGGCATACGTGTAAAAATACGGACAGGATTAATGCAAGCAACCCCTGCAGCGAATACCTCTTTTTAGACGATTCTGCCTGCAACCTTGCAAGTATCAACCTCGTCAAATTTTTGAACGATGACGGTAGTTTTGATGTTGAGGGCTTCCGTGCCACTGTCCGTGTGTTTGCCACTGCTATGGAAATCATCGTCGATCTTTCTTCATATCCGACAAAAAACATCGCACAGCGCTCTCATGAATATCGTCCGCTTGGACTCGGTTATGCCAATTTAGGTGCACTTTTGATGCGGTTAGGAATCCCTTACGACAGTGAACAGGCTTGCGCCTACGCTGGTGCGATTACCGCTATCTTGAGTGGACACGGCTATCGGACAAGTGCTGAAATCGCCGGAAGTATCGGAGCGTTCGCTGGGTACAAGCAAAACCGAGATTCCATGTTAGACGTTATGCGAATGCACCGGGAATCTGCTTATAATATTGATCCAGCGGCATGCCCATCTGACCTCTTTGAAGCAGCAAAAGCAGATTGGGACATCTGTGTTGAAAAAGGTGAGCAGTTCGGCTACCGGAATTCACAGATTAGCGTTATCGCACCGACCGGAACCATCTCCTTCCTCATGGATTGCGACACGACAGGAATTGAACCAGAATTCGCACTCGTCAAGTTCAAGAAACTTGCAGGGGGCGGGTACATGAAGATCGTCAACCAGAGTGTCCGAGCCGCCTTGAACAACTTAGACTACACGCTCCAGCAGACCGAAGCAATTGTTACGTATCTCGTCGGGACAGGTACTTTTGAAGGTGCACCCCATATCAATCCAGATACATTGAAACGAAAGGGATTCACGCAGGAAGATATTGATCGCGTTGCGGAAATGTTACCAACTGCCTTCGACTTGAATCTCGCCTTCGCTCCGGGGTTCCTCGGAGATGAAAGCCTGCAGCGATTAGGTATTACTCAGGAAGAAGCGGCAGATCCGAACTTTGAAATCCTATCGACAATCGGATTTACTGAAGACGAAATTAGCAAGGCTGAGGAATTCATCTGTGGGACAGGCACAATTGAGGGCGCACCGCATCTTTCACCGACACACTACGCTGTTTTCGATTGCGCTGTCCAGTGCGGTAAGCACGGAACCCGTTATATAAATCACCTGGGACCTTTGAAATTGATGGCAGCTGTGCAACCTTTTATCTCCGGTGCTATTTCTAAGACCGTCAACGTTCCGCACGACGCAACAGTAGATGATATCAAGACGTTATACGTGGAGGCTTGGAGACGGGGTGTCAAATGCCTCGCCGTTTATCGTGATGGTAGCAAAGGGAGCCAACCGCTTTCAACTCGAAGCCAACAGGATGCACAGAGCGAAACCGATGAGGCTATCACTGCTGATATCTCTGCTGAACGCCCCATCAGGAAGCGTCTCTCCGACACACGCCCTTCTCTTACACACAAATTCAGTGTCGGGGGGCATGAGGGATATATCACTGTTGGGTTTTACGAAGATGGTAGCCCTGGGGAAGTCTTCC
>RKRO01000398.1 GCA_007571355.1 Candidatus Poribacteria bacterium
GAAGAAACACTTTCTTCGCGTTGGATTTTAGCGTTTGCAAAAACCCCCGCCCCGCAAGCAGGGGAATCAGCGAGACCTCGCTTCTATAGGATGTGTTTCAATCCTTACGGGCTTTACGATAACCTGTTAGTCTGCCAGTGGTTGGGTCTTCCACCGATTGTGAAGCCACAACCACTGTTCGGGATATTTATGGATGTATGCCTCTAGTTGTTTCAGCATTTGGGCTGTGTAGCGTTCGACATCTCTTTCAAAATCGTCAGTGGGCTCCGTATGCACAGCGGGTGAAATATAGACGCGGTGCATGTCATCCGATTGGCGAATACTGAGTGAGAAGATAAGGGGTGCACCCGTTTTCAGTGCAAGAACGGCAGGGCCGCGCGCCGCTGAAGCCGGTTTCCCTAAAAAGTTAACGAAGACACCTTCGGGTCCAGCATTTTGATCGGCAAAAAATCCGATGGCTTGGTTGTTTTTTAAGGCGCGCAATGTCTCGCGTACAGCCCGATTTCGGGGAATCAGTTTCAGGCTCAGCTGCTCACGATGCCGCCAGATATAAGTGTTGAGTAGATCATTTTTCAGCGGGAAAGCGATGGCTTTCGCACGGTTTGGAATCAGTGCGCCGTATACGAGCGAGAGGAGCTCCCAGTTTCCGAAATGCGCGAGAAATACAATCACGCCTTTCCCTTCCGCTAAAGCGGTATACAGATTCTCTCTCCCTTCTACCGTGACCTGATTCCAGATATTCTCAGTGTTCAGTTTGGGGAACCGCAGGAATTCGATGCAGGTTTTGCCGACGTTGATGAAGCTCGCTTTACAAATTTGCCTGCGCTGCGCTGCTGTGAGATCGTTACCGAATGCAATCTGTAAATTATTTAAGGCGATCTCTCTGCGTTTTTTGACAAGGCGATAGAACAGCACACCTATGCCACTGCCAAGTCGCAGTGCCCATCTCTTCGGAAGGCGGCGGCACCCCCAACCGAAAGTTGAAATGATCCAATATAGCCATCTATCTTTACGGGTGCTGCGCTTGCGTCGCATTTCTGTACTCCTTTATCTGAAGTTCATAATAGACAAATTATAGCACGTGTGGTAGACTTTATACTATAATTTTCCTTGAACACATCGTTAATGTACTTGTGGTGCCGATCGGTGTTGTGGGATATGTGTTTCTCTACTTCGACTTACGGATTCGGAAAGAGACTTTCGATATTGAGGTGTGAGTCCGTAATTCATGAGATTTGATGTAAGCGTGAAATGTGATAGAATAACCATATATGGAGGAGATTCTTTTATAGGAGGAGTTATGAACGAACACGATATTTTCGCACAGTCAGATAGCAACGAAACTGTTTCTGCCTCGTTCCAACCGATGTCTTTTGTCGATATTCTCGATGGAATGTTCAGTCTCTATCGGAGTCACTTTCATCTGTTTTTTAGGATCGTCGTGGTTTATCTCGTTTTTGGATTCTTGATAAACCTTATTTCTACGGCTGTCGTTACAGGAGATACATCGATCACAGCTGTTGTGATTACAGTCCTGGCTTCCATAGCGGGGGTCTTATTCGCTTATTGGATCAGTTGGGGATTGGCTTACGCGAGCACACAAGTCTACTTAATCAGAGATATTACTTCTCAAGCAGCTTTACAACAAGCATCGCGGTTTTATTTACGACTTCTCGGCTGTATGTTCCTCTATTACTTAGGTGTGGTGTGCTTGTCAATTACGATTATTGGTATCCCGTTCGCAATCTATTTTGCATTTCGGTGGGGGCTTTTTGCGTATCCTATTTTATTTGAGGAGACGACCCTAAGGCATGCGCTGCGGCGGAGTGCGGAATTGGTTAAAGGCACTTGGTGGCGTGTGTGTGGAATTATGATAGCGATTGCTCTGATCGCTTTTATGATAGCATTCATACTGCAAACCTCTTACGCGATCATCTTCTATGCATTAGCAGGTGCTGGGGAAACAGCGTCCCCTAATTTTCTGCAGACACTGCGTCGTTTATTTGCACCATCACCCAATCAAATCGGGTGGGGGTTGTACCTAATTCACGCATTGGGTACATTAATCATTGGTGGACTCACAATGCCGATTGGGACTATCGGTTCCGCGCTCCTCTATTTTGACCTTCGGATTCGGAAAGAGGCTTTCGATATTGAGATGCAGGTGACGGATTAAGAATTTGGACAGACACTTTCGAAACACACCGGAAAGGAGATTGGAATGGCTGACAACCAAGGCTCGAATCTCGCGAAAACGATTTTCACACAGTATCAAGACAACTTTGGGGTGTTCTGGCGTATCATGTTACCGATTGTTATGCTTGCAGTCGTTTTAGAAGTTGTGGTATTTTTCCAGAGCGTCACACGGATTGATGCTACATTTCAAGAAGATGTCTATACAGTTGTCGGTAATGTTAACACAATCAGCGGCGTTTATCCGACGATTTCACTGCCGAAAAAGGACGCTTCGGCAGAAGTTTCTGAACCCGTTGTCAGTTGGGGGATCCTGCCGGTTCCATATTTCACTTCAACAGAGCATGGCGGAATTACATGGCTCTGGGGACTTAATTTTCGAAGTCTTGACGACAGTCCTCTAGTCCTTCTGTTACTAACGCTCTGTCCATTATCTCTTGCGATTGCTCGGATATCGCGTGGTTCGACTTCAGATGAATCCGTTCCGCTAACCGCCCATGATATGTGGCGGTCGACTGGACATAAGGCACTGGCAGTTTTTGGTGCCGCTCTGCTATTCGTCTTGGTTGTGGATGTAGGGAGTTATCTCCACATAACGATGAATATAGCAGTTTCATGGTTGACAGAGGCATACCAACCTTTGTATCGTGTATCAGACTGGTTGGCACATCCATACGTTTATGTGCTAATACCCTTGCTTCGGTGCTATCTTCTTGTAACGTTGAGCCTCTATAATCTGTGTCTCATCCTTGAGAACAACTCTATCGTAGGTGTTTTTCGCCGCAGCCACGCCTTGGTGAGTGGAGCAAGGCTACGGTTTTTCGGGATCTATCTTCTAACAGGTTGGGTAGCCTCGGTTATGACTTCTGTCGTATTTGGTGCGGTCTTATTGGCATTTTCTGTGTTTATTCCTGATCTTGCCCAGGTTCGCGATGCGTTGTCACCATTGAGATTCTTAATGCTGTTCATCGGCGGCGATATTGAGGTTGTCCTGCCGCAGTTATTGAGTGTTCCAGTTACGGTAGCAATTCTTATTGTCAAGGGGTTGATTGCCGCCTTTTGGGTGCCGGTATGGGCAATTCTAACAACACATCTCTATTTTCAACGCGTAGACGCAATGAAAGAGGCGATAGAACTGTGAGAGAGCGAGTCTATTTTGGGATCCTCGTCTGTTTTTTAAGTTTTTCTGCCTCGTTCACCATAACGGCAGGCGAAGAACAGGCCCTCCGCGAAGAATTAGAGACACGCCGTGACGGTGCAGCGGTCTCCTATAAGAGATACCGTCAGGATTTAGAGAAGATCCTCAATCCGCGTGTGTGGGATGCAGATCTCAGATATGTGTTGTTCCCGCTTGCAGCCTTCGGGTTGGGTGCCATGGTCATTTTTTTTGTTCGGCAAATTCGGATGAACCTGATTCACGAGGCACACGACGAAGTAGCAGAGCCTGCATTGGCGCGTGTGGAAACCGAAAAAGCCGCCCTTGCGCACGCAGAGACTGCCGAGGCAGCGAGCGACTTTCGGGGTGCACTCCGCTACCTCTACCTCTCCGCGATTTTGCATCTCCAAGAACGCGGTGCACTCCCTTATGATAAGAGCCTCACGAATCGCGAATACCTACACCAAGCACAGGATGACATGGATCTACATGCCGCCCTCGGCCCCGCAATTACAGTTTTCGATGAAGTCTGGTACGGCTATAAACCGTGTGATGCGGGGACCGTGGCGAATTACCGGAGTCTACTCCAGAACGTCTATGCAAGGCACTGAAAACATCGGAACTTCATCGCCAAATACCACAATCCGAATAACGCGAACCTTTATTTTCGTGGCTGTTTTAATGGCGTTCACCTGTTTTCTGGTTTCGTGTGACGCGCCTCGATATGGGCCTGTGCTTGATCAGATTCTACGTAAACTGAAATTCCGGGTCGCAGAAATATCCGCAGTATATCCAGCACGTTTAGATAGATACGATACGCTGTTCTTACACGCGCTCAGCAAAGCCCCAACAGAGACGGAGATTCGAGACATCCAAACATTTGTCAACACCGGTGGCATTTTAATTGTGGCAGGGGATAATGAAGTTTTAGCGGCGTTGTACTTAGCATACGGCTTAGAACTTCAGAAACTCACAAAACGGATGACCTTCTCACAACGAATCCCAGAGGAACCCCTCTTCCCCGAGAATCCGGTTGACGAAATTCGCCCGGCTACAGATATGGTTATTGAGCCTTTCGGACGTGAAACCGCTGTGCTTTATGCGAGAGAAAACGATGCAGCGATTGTAACACTCCGTGATGGTGAAGGACGTGCCTTCTTCATCGCTTCCGACTATATGTTCACAAGAACTGGGCTGCGCTATGGTGGTAACGCTGCGTTCCTCTACAACTTGATGTCGACGCTTCCTCGCGGTGCACGGATCGGCCTTGCGCAGCGGAGATACTATACGGTTGACACGCAGCCCTCGGACCCGTTTATGTCGCTTGTTTTCCGAACGCCGGGCGGCTTGGCGGCAGTCTATATCTGTCTAACGCTTTTTGTTTTTTTAGTCCTACGCGGTCGGCGGCTCGGCAACCCGCTGGACGCGCAAGAGAAAAACAGGCGTTTGAGTTCCGAATACGTCCACGCGATGACGGCTCTCTATCAGAAAGGTAACACACGCATGTATGTTTTAAAGCACATTCGGAACACCTTCAAAGCGGATCTGGCTACCCGATGGCGGGTCAATCCAAATGTGGATACAGCTATCTTTTTAGATGAGCTCATATCGCGGGGTGCTATGAATGCAGACAATCAACTCAGGTACCTCATCATGGATTTGGAGGCATCAACGAATATATCGGAAGCACAGTTGCGTGACCTTGCCCGTCGCGTTGAAGCGTATCGTGATCTTGCAAAAATCAACCGACGTTAAATTGATACCTAAGCAATATAGTAAAATGAAAAGATAAATGCCCACTTTTAGGAAGACAACCCCCCTCCCCCTTATCAGGGGGGAATCAGAGGGACCTCGTTTCGATAGGATGTGTTTCAATAATTATTGGCTTTACTATAAAAGTCAGACACGCAGGGCAGAGGGTGTGGCTGTCTCAAAACCGTTTTTTGATAGGTTCAGAAGCGGATGTGCAGGCGGAGGGTCCGCTGTTTTCCGTCGGTTTCCAGCACCACGGTTTTGTGTTGAATAGAGACCACTTTGGTGTGTACGTCAAGAGTATCACCGGGGGAGACGATGTGTGTGGTGTTTCCAATGGTGGATTGGAGGATGGCACACGCGGGCGTGTGAACCCCTCTGCCCCCCTTATCCGAGGGGTAAACGAGTGTCCCGATGAGGCGATAGGATTCTACAAGGCGCGTCTCACGCCACCCCAACGGACGAAAGAGGTTGTTGTCAACGATAGTGCGGTAGAAGTCGCTCTGTTGAAACGCCTGTCCGGTGTCGGCGGGCGGCGCAGCGGTCGGAAGTGTTAAGGGACGCGTCGCAAACTGCGTCGTTTTTTGCTGCGGTGCGGTCTCCGACGCAATCACACACAATACAAAAAGTAACAGACACAGACACATCTCAGTCCTCCAACGCAATACGAATACAACTGAAACTGTTTTTCGGGAGCGTCAACGCCGATGCATGGCCCGACCACGTTTGAATCTCGACCTCTCTTTGCCCAGAGCCTGCCATCGCCGCATTCCCACCATTGCTTGCAGCCAAACGATCATTTGCGACAAAACGATGGACGACTTCTCCGGTGTAACGCTCACCATCTATGAAAATCTCAAGTGGCTGTTCCGAACCTGTCCGATGGCTCACAAACACAAATAGGGCTTTACCCGCTCGGCTGCCGATCACACCCGCCTGAATACCCGGCAACGCAATGCCATCGTATTCTATCGCTCCCAAAAGCACAGGGGCATTCGCAATCTCCACAGAAAACCGCGTCTCCGCAGATGAAAACGCTTCACCTATCAGTTGGAAGATCGGATACACCGCACGCCGCACCGTCGCACCGACATCTTCCGCAGGGTCACCCCCGTGATGCCACGTGGTCCCCGGTTTCGCTGGCGTTACCGGTGAAAACACAGGGAAGCCTTTACGGATCCCCGCAAGCACGTGGAAGTTGGCATGCGTCACCTGCGGGTACCCCGTGAGCAGCTGGAGAAAGAAATCGCCTGCATACATTGCATGCAGCTGCGTGTTCGCCACGCGATTGGCAGGATTCGCAATGTTCCACTCCGTTATCCACATCTCTTTATCGGGGAACAACTTCTCATAATACGCAAAGCCTTTCGGCACCGATTCGGAGATCCACCCCATCAGATACCCGCGCATCTCTTCGGGCAATTTTTCACGCATCGCTTTATACGCATAGACGTGGACGGTGTACGCGTCAAAAAAATCAGCATTTCCAGCGAGTACTGAATCCCAGTGCCGTTGGTCGGCTTTCGC
This sequence comes from Candidatus Poribacteria bacterium, assembly GCA_007571355.1. Classification (GTDB taxonomy): domain Bacteria; phylum Poribacteria; class WGA-4E; order WGA-4E; family WGA-3G; genus WGA-3G. The sequence continues at coordinate 6,629 of RKRO01000398.1, forward strand.
GTGCCAACCGTCTTGATGGAAACCGATCGGAGACGCAGGCACGGAGACCTTTATAGACGGGTCCACGGCTTTCATCGCTTCCGCGTGTTGCTTTGCGACGTGAAGATACGCCGCGGCGGTGGGATACTTTTCGCGGTATTGGGGCAGGTAAAACTCGTTGCCGAGTTCCCAATGTTTCACGGTATACCCCTTCGCTTGTGAATAACGCACCCAGTCTGCAGACTCCTCGGGGCTGCCTGTCCACAGGTTCACCACCACAACAGGCGTGATGTGGAGTTGTTGACAGAGTGCCATGAAGTCGTCAAAGACAAGTTTGCCCGCCCGCCGTTTCTTCAGCGTCGCAAGGCTGCCGCGCAGCCGACGGCTCAATCGCTCGCTGGTTGTGGAACTCAACTCCGCTTCGACAAACCCGCTCTGCTCCCAACGGTAGAAGTTACCGACGGTGCCGCCGGGGAACCGGAGCGTCTGGGGTGCCAGTGCCTTTGTCAGTTCAAGGACATCGGTATCCTGATACCCGTAGTCGCCGCGCATCATATTGGTGTTGAACCCGTGGAGGGCGTGCCGCAGCGGTTCGGGCGTGTCCGTTGAAATCGTGAGCCGCACGGGTGCACTGAGAGACGGAAAAACACAAAGATAAAAAAGCGAAAAACAGAGCCACAGAGAAGAGACACGATTCACAAAATGACCTCCAAACAGGGGGCGGGGCTTTCGCACCCGCCCTTAGACCGAAACTACGGCTTCTTATGATACGAGAAATTCGGGTTCAAGCACGCTCCCGCAGTATGCGTGCAGCTCGCAAATGTCATCCCGCACCCCGAACGCACACAGACCCATGTCGTTTCGTGATGGTCTCGGGCATTCGGATTACAAGACCAATACGAATTCTCACACTGACTACAAGACTCCACTTTGTGCTGATTGGGGTCGCCATTGGTCGGGGCACCTTTGTCACACGCACCTGCTCCCGTGTTCGTATTGCCACATTCTACGGGTTCGGGGTCGGGGTCAGGATCCGGGTCGGGGTCCGGATCACTCGATGGCTTTTTATGATAGGAATGATCTGGGTGCAAACAGGCCCCTGCGGTATGGGTGCAGTTGGCAAACGTCATTCCGCACCCCTCACGCACACAGACATACGTTGTGCCGTGATGGTCTCGGGCATTTGGATTACAAGACCAGTCGGTATGCCCTGCGAAACACGTCGTTTGGTGTTGGTTCGGGTCACCATTCGTCGGATCCCCTTTATCGCAGGCACCGTCGCCCGTCCAAGGGTTATTACACTCTACTGGGGGCGGCGGACTGCTCCCTGATACAGACACCGTATGACTCACCTCATACACCGAGTCATCCGCATGATTAGACACATACGCCGTGATTTCATAATCGCCGGCGGCATCCGAGGCAAAGGTATAAGACAACGAGGCGGTTGTTATGCCGCTGCCGCCGATGTCGGTTTCGACAAGCGTGCCTAACCCTGTTTCGCTTGGCGATTTGACATACCACTCCACTTTTTCATACGCTTCATTGGCGGTGAAGTTCGACGTGTGCGTCTCACCGGGGGAAGCCGTCGGGGAAGAACCCGGGGCAGGCACGACACTCCCCGGCGGTTCGGGGTCAGGATCCGGTTCGGGGTCGGAGTCAGGATCATCGCCATCGTCTGGCGGCGGCGTGCTACCACCCGAAACAGATACCGTGTGACTCACCTGATACACTGCTGAATCGGCATTGTTATAGACATACGCTGTCAACGTGTGCGCACCAGAGGCAGAAGTAGACGGGAACGTATATGCTAACGATGCCGTCGTCACACCCTCGCCACCCGTCACAGAACCGATGTTCGTGCCTAAACCCGACTCCCCAGGACCCGCAAGATACCACGTCAATGAACTAAACGCTTGTGAGGTCGTGAAACTCGCATTATACGTGCTACCCGCGAACACAGAACCCGAACCCGTCAGACTCGCAGAATCCTCATCGTCATCCTCATCCGAATCTGAATGATAACTGTGAAACGGCCAGATGTCCGACTCATTATGATCACGCTTATGCCCCATGCACGCACGAAACCTCACGGGGTTTCCATCACTATCCAGACACGCACCCGAAACACCCTCAGAATTGGTGTAGGTCTTCGTACACGTCCGAATCTTAGAGCTCTCCTCATAGTTCGCCGCCAACTCGTCACAACTATACCAGACATCACCACAGCCCTGGTCCACGTCACGCGCGGCAAGGAGCGCCATACGAGACTTGTAATCCGTGAAAATTGAGATGGTCTTCGTTTCAGGCGGGCCGCACTTCCGACGGTGATCATTCCACGCATTATACGGCGTGCCAAACTTCACATCGCACGTCCCTTTGCATTCATAGTTCGCAGCAAGCCCCCACGTCTTCCAACTATATCCCACCGGAAGCAGCGGCTCTACCTCCCAATGGTGGTAGGTCTTCTGCAGCAGGATAGAATGGATTTCCCCCTTACTGCCTGAATCAAACGGCAGATTCCCCGGCGGATTCCCATTCCCCGGATTTCCCGGACCAATGGGCATGATGCCCGGATTATTCCCACCCGGACCATTCCCATCTCCCGGATCATTCCCACCCGGCGGCTGAGACGCAGGGTCTTGGTAGTAGGGCGTCGTGACACCATCCGTATTCACCGACGACCACAACTCGGAACGCGTCTTGAACTCACGAACCACCTGATCATTCTCATCATACAGCACCAGCGAATGCCCAACCCACATATCCAGATACGCATTATACGCGTCTTGATACGCACTCCACCTCGTATTTACCTCCTCAAGTGCAGGCGATAACTGACCCTCCGTCGTGCCAATCGCAGAGATATACTCCGAACTCTTCCAACTCGTCTGGATCGTCTTCGCTCCGGCCGCCCCCGCAAGATACCCCGCAAATGCCGCAGGTCCCAACAAGCCACCGCTCATAAAAGCCGCGCACCCACTGATGATGGCACCACACGCGGCGGACACGGTCACTTG
>RKRO01000272.1 GCA_007571355.1 Candidatus Poribacteria bacterium
TGTCCTATACCCCACAAACTATGAAGTTTGTGCTACGATTCACGTGCCTCACAAACGAACAGTTTGTGCTACGATTCACGCCGCTGTGCTGCGAAAATAGAACGTGCAACACCTCCGAAGTGATTAATTAAACTGGCGTTGTTTATAGAAACCGTTGATGTTTACCGGTCATCGTTTTCCTACTATCTTCTACTTTTCATCTATTCCCCGAAATGCGTTGCGACCAGCGTTAAATCCAAAATATTCACGATATTGTCTCCATTAACGTCCGCAGCTATCGCTCCCGTCTTTCCGAAATGTGTTGCGACCAACGTCAGATCCAGAATATTGACAACACCGTCCTTATTGACATCCCACGCGGGGCGCGCCGGTTCAACGATCTCCGCGTTCTGAGTCGTCACAGGCAGTGCTACGCCAGAGCCGCTTGCAAGGATGACATCGGTTAATGCGAGTGCTGATGTTTTTACGGCTACCACTTCAAACGTTACCGTCAAGAACGTTCCTTCTACAGCCGCTGATGCCATCTGTGCCGTCGATGCCAACGTTATCTCGGCTGTTCCAATTTTCGGGGGCACATCAATGAGAGCACCTTCAAGATACGTTCCTTGTTCCCATGAAATATATCGAACTGCCGCCGCATCGAATTGGAGTGTTAGTTGATAACCCGCTACGTTTTCAGCGTTAGCGATGTCAATAGAGATCGTCAACCGCTCTCCAACATCGGGCGACGTAATAGATGCCGGTGTTATACGAACAGTAGTTGTGCTCGATTCAATTGTCAGGCGGCTCGCGAGTGCGTCAATTTCGATCGGATTCTGCAGCAACGTATGCAGATCCGGATCGTTAATGAATACCTTGATATCAGCATCTTCCTTGAGAAGTGTTATGAATGTATCTTCAATCTCAGGGACAAGTATTTTGAGGAGGTCTGGATCCTCAGCGATCAGTTTGATTGTCGCAGGTTTCAAAAGTTCTTGCGTACGTGGATCTTTTAATATTCGGAGAACGTCGGGGAGCAATTCCCGAATATCCTCACGTTGAAAAAAGAGTCGATACCTCTCATAGATGATTGGTGCGAGCACCGCTTCTTCTATTTCAAGTAGACTTGCAAGTTCATCAATCGCCTCCGGATCTTGCAGTAACGTCTGAACCTCCGAATCGCTAAGCATTGTTCGGATATCAGCATCCTCTCTTAACAACGTTACAAACTCATCGCTTACCTCCGGTATAAGTGTCTTGAGAATGTCTGGATCATCAAGCACTGTTGTTATCGTCGCAGGCGTTAAAAGCGGTTGATTCTCTGGTTTCCTGAGTTCGATTAAGACGGCCGGTAAGACCGCTTGGACATCTTCGCGTCGCAGAAGTTCTTGGTACCTCTGGAATACCTGCTCTGCAAGCGAGGCCTCCTGGGCAGCAGGCTGCATCGCGCACATCGCGCACAGACTGAGTATGAAAAATGTAAGTCTAAAAAAAGGAAAAGCCATAACGTTTTTGTTGGCGAGGTGGAACCGTTCGCGTGCTTCGGAGTCGACTTCAACCTCGCCGGCACCTGTGCTAAGCCATTACGTTTTCGGAGGTCGGATTCGCCTTGAATCCACCTGCCATAATGTTGTTATAAGGTTCCTCTGGCGCACGTCCAACGGGGCGCATCTCTGGTTTATGATACCCGAAGCGAACCGCTTTCCGCCACTGATCTGTCCTATTGACTTCCGACCAGTGTATGAGGCAGTAGCTGAAAAAGATAACATCGCCTGCTTTCGCAGGGATCGGGATGGAGTCAATGAAATCTGGATGGAATTTGTCCGTCGGCAGATGCGGTGCCGTGCCTTCACCGGTGATGTGTTCCCGCGGCCCCTCTTTATGACTACCCGGAACGACCCTTAAGGCACCGCTTTCAAACGGAGCATCGTCAAGATGGACAAGACAATCAACGAAATCGAGGCCATCGTGTGGATAGAAGGGGTAGTCCTGATGCATTGGGAACGGTGTGCCTTTCTCCGGCGGCTTCGCGTGCAGGACCGTATGATGCCACTGAATGGTATCACCGATAAGTGCCTGGACAGCCCCCGTTAACCGCTCGTGGAAAATGACTCTCCCCCATGTCGCCGAGTAGAAATGCGGGTTGTGCATAAACACTGCCTTTGTCGTCTGTTGGTCCTCTTCTTCCAGGTAACGTGCCCGCCAGGGTCCGGGCCAACCGATTGTCTCCTGTCCCCAGTTATTGATAATCCGCACCATCTCGGATGCCAATTCCTTTGTTTCCGTTGGTGTGAAAAGCCCCTCGACCTTGAGATAACCGTTCGCATTGTAAAAGTCGACCTGTTCTTGCGTTAGCATGTCAACCTCCTTATTGCTGTTGAATCTGTTCGCTAAAAGGTCAGAAAGTGTTACTGTCTAAAATTCTACTTTAAAACCACATATTTTGTCAACGCTCTTTGGACATCGGGCGGGGGTATTTCGTTTTACACATTTACTGCTTACCGGAGGATAAATAATCCCGCATTTGCGTCCCTCGCAAATTCTTTAATATTTTGGTATCCGTTGCGGTATTTAACCCAATCGTTTTGACATGGGTAGAATTAGGAAACAGGTCGGCCAGCAGCGTCACCCGTTGGTCGGATAAGTTCTGATCGAATAGAAGTTTCATCTGTGTAAACAACCACCTGTGATTTTTCCTTGTCCGCTGCGTAAGCAAAACAGGCGCGAATATCTGTCTCGGTTAACTCGGGAAAATCGTGAAGTACTTCCGCGACTGTCATACCGGATGCCAGGTATTCAAAGACATCGTAAACAGTAATCCGC
>RKRO01000034.1 GCA_007571355.1 Candidatus Poribacteria bacterium
CGGTTCGGATCATTAACGATACCGCTCCGTTTGTCTGTCTTGACACGATACTGATCCACCACCCACTCCAACGCAGAACGCGTGCCAAGCCGGTAGTTATACGCCTCCGCAGGAATACCATCCAACGTTAAAAAATCGTTATATGTCAACTGCGTCTTGTCTTTGGACAATCTCATCTTCTCAACACGCCAATCTACCGGTGTTCCATCTGTCTCGATATATTTCAGTCCTTCGTATTTAGGGACAGACTCATAGTTGACGTGGAGGTCTGCTAACTGCGCGCCTGCGTTGGCGAATCCCCAGAAGTCCTCAGCAAAGGGAATATGCGGTAAATCACGCTTGAGGTTCATCTCGTATTTTTCACAATAAACGGGATGGTGCAGAAGCCCGTAGGTGTAGTGGAAGATATCCCACTTGGTGATGGTGTTGTCATTGTAATGGGTTCGGAAGTGTGTCAATGCCCAATCGGTGATGTTTTCCTGTCGGTTTGTGCCATCTTCGTCATAGGTATAGAAAGGAAAGCATTGTCCCGGTGAACCAAAACCTCCCATCATTACAAGGTCAGGAATGCAATTAACGACAAGGCAGGTAAAAGGTCTCTCTTTGGTCAGATTGACACAAATCACCCGATTTTCTGTTTCAGTCTCAGGTGTCGGGAAAATAGAGGGAAGCAGGTAGACACAATTGTTCAGCACTCGATCAAAGAATAGATTAGATTTTGTGAAGGGACGGTAAAGTGATGAGCGCACCTTATCTTCCCGCCATTCCGCATGTCTGCCACGCTGCAAGTGCTGACGCAATTCCCGATCCCACTTGATCTTTGTGTCGTCATAGACCACAAAATCGTTAACACTGACCCGCTGATCTTCCCGGCGGTTCCACCGGTCCATTTCTGCAGTGTAGGTGTCAATCATACCGCGAACATTCTTGCAAAGCACGTCTGGGTTGAAGTTGTAGACCCACGCATCGCGGTTGGTTACTACACCTCTACAGTAAGTTTTAAAAATCACATCCGTCGCCATACCTTTTTGTGCCTTCGCCGCCTTCGTTCCTATCGGGATAAACGTATCAAACTCGGGGTGGAGTCCTTCGGTGAGCCACGTATATCGTACGTCCGGTTGGATCGCTTGCCATTCAATATTGCCTATGTGTCCGCATCCATTCAGAAAGTCGAATTTCCCTTGTTTATTCCACAACTCGTCTGCTTTATAGTAGTAGGGGGCGGGTGATCCAACCCTTACGGAACGCCTCTTTTTAATGAAAAAATTGATACTCACGCCCACCCGAATCCCGAACACATTCGCATCAGAGACTTTCACCCCCTTTCGGGCGTTTCCACCTAAATCCAGCACATAAATCGCATCGAAATCTGTTGCGAGGTGTTTCCGCATCCCGTCAAACGCCACCCCCTCCAGAAATCCGTTATTTGTTACGAATGCAACAATACCTTCTTCACCAATGCGGTCAGCTGCCCATCGAATCGCTTTTATGTAGGGATCGTAGAGTGCATTTTTGAGTGTTGCTTTAGAATCTGCTGCGTAGGTTTCAGCGATCCGCTCGTCCATTGCCGCGTATTTTCTATTTCTGTTATTGTCGCTATCGTTCACCTGCCGCGCGTTGTACGGCGGATTGCCAATAATGACAAACATATCCGCTGCCTTTTGTCTCTTGACCCGCTCTGTGTTTTCACGGGTAAAGAGTTCGCCTTGCTGCTGTTCCAGCAACTCAAACGTATCGGCAAGCGCGATCCCTTCAAACGGCAGATACGTCCCGGTGCGTTGAAAGTATTCCTGCTCAATGTTCAAACTGGCGATGTAATAGGGCAACAGCATTACCTCATTGCAGTGGAGTTCATGCCGGTATTTCTCCTCTAATGCCGTACCTTGAATGTCCTGCATGAGTCGCACGATGAAGTTACCCGTCCCAACAAACGGATCGATGATATGCACGCCCGTATCCGACAACGACCGACCAAACTCAGTTTCAAGGATATGTGCAACGCTGTTCACCATGAAATCCACAATCGGTTGTGGGGTGTAGACGATGCCGTGCGTGTCTGCAACATCTTCGGAGAACCCTTGAAAAAACTGCTCATAAAAGGTGTTGAGGAAATGCTGTTTTTGGGAGAAGTCTTTACAGAGTGTCGCTGCCTGCTCGATAGCGATGTAGAACCGATCCAGGGGTTGAAGAAATACGTCTCGACTCATTGCATGCCGCATGAGCGCAGCACTGACTTTTTCAATCTCAATCGCAATGATGTTGCGACTGGTAAAATCCGATCTATTGAAAACGGTTCGGAAAATGCGCTCGGTGAGGATATGTTGGATAAGCATCTCCTCAACGGCATCCTGTGAGAGTCCCGGATTAATCGCGGTGCGGCAGGTTTCGTAGAAGTTGGCGAATGCTTCTTTGAACGTCGGATCCGTTTCGCGGCGTTGCTCTATGAGCTCTTTCAACCTATTCGCGAGGTTGGGGACATGTTCCCTGAAATCTGTTACGGCGGTCTGCCAATTGGCAAGCGCAGGCGGCACATAAGAGAACAGATAGTGCAGTGCAGCTATCAGGCGTGCCGGTTCGGTGATGTCTATGTCCAGTGCTACCTGTCCATTTTGATAGAGGATGGCACGCTGTGGTGTTTGGAAGAGGATATTGTCGAGTGGATAGCCTGCTGCGCGTTTTTTCTCTACGGCTTTGAGGAGGTCGTCATCTATATCCTTTGCTTCCCAATAGGCGAAGGGGAGTCCGTATGCGTCGAGGATCACGCCATCAATGACGATCCGGTTTCCCTTTGGGGTGTGCAT
>RKRO01000032.1 GCA_007571355.1 Candidatus Poribacteria bacterium
CGGCACTTCGGCAGCATTATTACCGAGGGTAATGTTGAACCTAACCCTGTCAAGCCCTGCGCCACCCCCGTTGACGATATGGAGACCGAGACTCCGTGCAAGCGTCGCCATCTCAACGAGGCCTTCTGCCCCTTCAAAAGGAACGCTTTCCACGCCTTCCCAGCCTGCATCGGCAACTTCGCGTAATACTTTTTCTGGATTCTCTTGTTGTTCGCCACCAAATTGGATCAAGTGGCAAGCGAATTTCAATTTGCTCATGAATATACCTCTTTACTTATCCAACTGATAAATATAATTTCTTTCCGAGTACCCTTGCGTATTTTCCCAAAGTTGACAATCTAACATCTTCCGCATGGTTTTCCATTTTTGAGATAACAGATTTCTTCGTATTTAATTTTTCTGCGACCTCTTCTTGGGTTAAACCTGCCTCTTCTCTGGCTTGCCGAAGGAGAACTCCGATCTTGAATTCCAAATAACCGGTTTCGTAATTCTCGGCAAATTCAGGATCTCTATCTTTACGTTTTTCGACGTATTGTCTTAAGTCACTCATCGTTTTTTCTCCTAAAATAATCTCGTTTTCTTCGTTCCGCTAGTCGAATGTCAGCCCTCGGAATCTTTTGTGTTTGCTATGTTGAATTCGGAAGGACTTTAGCCCGATCTTTTCATTTCCTCTTTGAGAAATGCCAGAACCTCCGCCGCCTCAGCACCCCCCACCTCAGCATGGGCAATTAGAGGGATGCCATGCGGACCAAGAAGTGATAATGAATCAGGACGCTGAGCAACAAATGCCCGGACAATTTCAATGTACCCGAGCATCGTGGCAGCAAAGATATCCAAGCGGGCACCGCGCTCAAGCAGGTACTCCGCTATATCTCTGCGCCCTACGTGGGCGGCTGCACCGAGTGCCGTTTCCCAATCCCCGTCGCCCCAATCCCACGCAGCGTTAACGAGCTCAGGTTCTTGATCAAGCAATTGCTTGACCCGTTGAAAATCTCCATGTGCCTTTCCAACGAATTCTTCAACCAGAGAGGGCTCTAATCTTTGACTACTCTCCATAATTTTTCTCCTTTATCTCTTAACCTTTTTGAGCAGCCCCCAAGTCGTCGCAGTCTTATCCAACGGCGATACGCTCAACACCTGCTTCATATCTTGCTGAATCTCATCTTCCGTTAGCACACGGTTATAGATAACAAACTCATCAAGCATTCCGCCGTAAGGCCATGCACCATCGAGACGATTGCCGAACCAGTGATCCGATTGGGAAACCGGAATTTCGCCTTGCACTTTATAGGTATTATCAAGTTTGCCGTTGATATAAAGCCGAAGTTCCTTATCAAATTCGTAGACTGCGGCGACGTGCGACCATTTATTGGTCGGAATCTCGTTCTTTGCGCTGTTCCAAGTGCGTCCGCCAGCACCGGGGCATCCCATCCACACGGACGGTTTACCCTGATGGATACTCAAATAATACGTGTGAGGGTTCGCCTGTCCGCGTACATTGCGATAATCGCCGACACTCTCTGGGTATACCCATACCTCCATCGTCAAGCTCTTGGTAATCGCCAGACTATCGGACGCTGGAGCGGCGACGACTCCTTTCTGAATCTGTTCATTAAAAAACACGCCCGAATTGATCTTCCCGTTTTGCTCCCATTTGGCATCGCCTTCGAGTGTGCCGTGGTTGCCCTTGCCGCTCAAGTCTTCGACCTCTTTTCCCTTCCCGGCATCAAACGAGTAGTAAAGGACCATTGCGTCGTCCTGAATCGCCGGGCTTACAAAGGGAAATAGGAAAATGAATACCGCGCTCAGCATATAAATAACTGTTCGTTTCATTTTGAACCTCCATATCAAGATGTCGGTGCAAACGATTGGAGAAACGTTGAAGTCGCTTCAACGTCAATTTTATAGATTTTCCGGCGTGCGACACACGGGATAGGCGGTGCTATGTGCCGCACATTTGAGAGTTCTCAACAGACATAGTCAGGGATCCACTCGATCCCTTGTGATTTTGCTTCTTCACGTGTCCATTCGTGAACGCCGGTAATGTCGACGATTGCGCGTGCCAGACCGTTGGAGTCTTCCTGTCCTTCTTCTGTCAAGTAGACTTCGTTCTCCACAAGCACGAGATCAAGAAATGGGAGTTTTGGCGGAAGTCAACGCCGGATTTCGACAATCTTTTTCCCCACAACAATACGCTGTACGGATGGTGAAACTATGGACAATGCGTCAACTATCAAAATTATGTTACTTCCAAGTGTCGTCTGGTGGGTAAATGATGGAACTGCCGCTGCCCGCGCCTTTAAAATCGCTCTCAGCAAACCAATCCTTGACGGTATCCCGCCATTTGATGAAGTGCGGTGCTTTCAGATGCTCTTGGAACGCCGCCTCGTCTACATAAACTTCGTAGAGCCAGATCCGATTCGGATCGGCACCGTCTTGAATTATATCAAACCTCAGGCATCCAGGTTCGTTTTCAACGGAGCCTTTCGCATCGTCTATCATAGATTCAATGAACGCATCTCTGTGACCTTCTTTAATCTGAATTGGGGCAATGATAACAAACATACTCTTTTCCTCCTATCAGTGATTTCTTCTGATTTCAGTTTTTGATACCGAATTCACATTAGCCTACCATAATTGAAATAGATGTCAAGTTGTTTGCTGGAAGCCAAGGACGGCTTCATAGTGTTTGGTTATAGATATAGTAAAATTCGAAAATAAACGCACACTCGTCCGAAGATACCCCCCCTTCCCCCCCGCAAGCAGGGGGGAATCAGAACTATAAATGCGCACTTGGAC
>RKRO01000207.1 GCA_007571355.1 Candidatus Poribacteria bacterium
GGATTCAGAACTACATTTCGCACCTTCAGGGCGTTTTGGAGCGGCTTACACTTCCAGACGTTAAGGCTTCCATAGATGCCATTATGGAAGCATATTACGCTGAGAAACAAATCTTTGTCATCGGCAACGGTGGGAGTGCTTCTACCGCCTCACACCTCGCTTGTGATTTAGGAAAGGGTACAAGTGTACCCGGAAAACCCCGTTTTCGGGTCATCAGCCTGACAGATAATGTCGCAACGATGACAGCATGGTCTAACGATGTGTCCTATGAAGATGTCTTTGTTGAACAGCTAAAAAATCTTGTGAATCCCAAAGATGTGGTTATCGGTATCAGCGCAAGCGGCAACTCTGAGAACGTGATTCGCGCACTGCGATATGCCAATGAAATCGGATGCAAAACAGTCGGATGGAGCGGTTTCGGAGGCGGTACGTTGGCAAAAATTTGTGATATAAATGTCGTCGTAGACAGTCATCTGTACGGGCCCGTTGAAGATGTCCATTTAGTCCTAAACCATATCCTTCACGCCTGGATCCGAGAAGAGTTAACATCAGGTTAAGTGGACAGGTGCTATCGTAACATCCGAAAAGAAATGCACACTTGGACAAGGCTACCCCCCGCAAGCAGGGGGAATTAGAGGTGCCTCGCTTCGATAGGATGTGTTTCAATCCTTACGGGCTTTACGATCATGTCCATTTCGCTGATTGCGGTTTACAACTGATAACCGTTCAAAATACAAATCGTCTTGACGTACCAGACAATTTTAGGATATAATTAGTATTGACGGTTTATAGCGTTTAGAAATTGTGGCTTGAACTGAGGTTTGGGTAAGAGGTGATCCCATGAGACACAGAATAAATCTAATCGGTTATGTGCTCTTTTTAACATTCGGATGCTTTTTTGTCAGCGGCAGCCTATCCGCTCAAGAAGATAATAATGCAGTGGTGTACGTCATAGATATATGCAACGAGATCGGAAGCGGCATCAATGCCTATATCAGTGACGGCATTAAATTAGCGGAACAAGCCGGTGCGGATGCAATCGTCTTTGATGTGGATACCCCCGGCGGCAGAGTCGATTCTGCTGTAAACATCATCCGCGCGATTCAAAACACACAAATTCCGACAATCGCTTTCGTTAACCGGCAGGCGATCTCAGCCGGAGCGATGATCTCTATCGCCTGCAATCAGATTGTGATGACTTCCGGCGGCACCATCGGCGACTCCGCACCTGTTAATATTCAAGGACAAGAAGTCGGTGAGAAAGCCGTCTCCTATATCCAAGGAACCATCCGCGCAACGGCAGAACGCGAAAATCGCAACCCCGATATCGCCGAAGCCATGGTCGATAAAGAACTGGTACTCGTCAAACTCAGAGATGGACACATCATCAAACTCCTTCCAGAAGAATACGCCGAGCGTGAAGAAGCAGGCGAGGAGATGGAAATCCTCTGCGCCCAAGGCAAATTGCTCACACTCTCCACCAGACAGGCACTCGAATACGGGTTCGCGGATGCACAGGCAGAGACGCTCACGGAATTGTTGACACAGTACGAGATCGTTGAAGTCGCTGGCACCAAAATGCCGCTGACTGCGGAAGACATCATGCAGCGACAGCGCGAATACGGTGTCTCACAAGTCAACCGCCTCAAGACTCTCGCCGACGCACAGGTCACAGAAGTGCGCGCAACGCTTGCCGATAAGATTGTGTTCTTTATCACGAACCCTTTTATCAGTTCTCTCCTTCTCTCTTTAGGGCTCCTCGGTATCTTCATAGAGATTCGATCCCCCGGTTTCGGCGTTCCTGGTCTTATCGGTCTGCTCTGCGTGGGTCTCTTCTTTGGTGGACACATGCTGACCCGAATTGATGCAGGGTGGGCTTTTCTGCTTTTCCTGCTGGGCATCGCGCTCATCGCATTAGAGGTTTTTGTGATTCCCGGTTTCGGGATCGCCGGGATCTTGGGGATCATTATGATGTTGGGAAGCGTTTTCTTCGTTTTCGATGGGGCTTACAACTTAAGTACCGCAGTTTTATGGCTCTCTATCTCAGTGATTATGACTTCGGCGCTCGCGATGCTTGCCGTGTTTCTATTACCGGAAACGCCGATTTTCCGCAGGTTCGCCCTGTCAACCGTGATGGACGCTGGAATGGGATACCACGCCTCAAGTTCGGAAGATTTTCAGGCGTACCTCGGCAAATCCGGCACCGCCTTGACACCGTTGCGCCCCTCCGGAACAGTGAAAATCGGGGATAAAAGGGTCGATGTCGTCACCGTAGGCGATTTCATCGCATCCAACAAGCCTATCAGAGTCGTAGAAGTTGAAGGCTCTAAAGTCTTTGTAGAGGCAGTTGAGGATTCTTAATTGTGTTGCAGTCACTCGATGCATGAAGGGGAATAACTATGTGGTTTCTAATTTTTCTCATCAGCCTTGGGATCCTGCTCGTGTTTATTGAATTGCTAATTCTTCCAGGATTTGGGATAGCAGGGATACCCGGCTGTCTACTTATATTGATAGGTTTCGGGGTCTCATGGTCGGAATACGGGCTGCAGACAGCCCTCACTTCTACGGGGATAACGTTGGTAGGGGTCATTCCGCTGGCGATCCTTGCGCTATCGCTCCTGCGCAGAACACCCGTCATTCAAACATTTATCCTCAATACAAGCCAAAATAAGGAAGCCGGGTTCCAAGCACCGCCTTCGGAATTGGTAAACCTTGTCGGGAAATCGGGGAGAACACTTACGCCTTTGCGCCCCGCAGGTGCCGCATTAATCAATGGGCATCGCGTTGATATCGTTACACAAGGCGAATTCGTCGCACCTGAGACGGATATTGAAGTAATTTTTGTGGAAGGAAGTCGCGTCGTCGTTCGTAGTTTATCGTAGAAGGGTCAGCAACTATGCGTAGGAGGAAAATAAATGATTGACCTATTTACAGGGGGAGTCGCCCTTGTTATCCTAATTTTTATTATTGTATTCTTTTGGATCGTTCCCGTTGGGCTCTGGATCGCCGCTGTCGCCGCAGGGGTCCCGCTCCGAATCCTTGACCTTATCGGGATGCGTCTCAGACGCGTGAATCCAAATATCATCGTGAAGGGGCTAATCAGTGCCCACAAAGCAGGGCTGAAGGTCGTAACCTCCGAATTGGAGGCGCATTATCTCGCCGGTGGTAACGTCCTGAATGTTGTCAGCGCCCTCATCGCAGCAGATAAAGCGAGAATTGAACTCAGTTTTCAACGGTCATCTGCCATTGATTTAGCGGGGCGTGATGTCTTTGAGGCTGTTCAGGTGAGTGTTAATCCGCGCGTGATTACCACCCCGCGCATCAGTGCGCTCGCTTTGGACGGTGTCGAACTGATAACAACCGTCCGCATTACGGTACGGACGAATATCAATCGACTCGTCGGTGGTGCCGGTGAGGAGACAATCATCGCCCGTGTCGGCGAAGGTATTATCAGTGCCATCGGTGCCTCTGAAACCTACGAAGATGTGCTTGAAAATCCGGACATCATCTCGAAAACAGTGCTCGACCGTGGGCTTGACGCAGGAACCGCTTTTGAAATCCTTTCTATTGATATCGCGGATGTCAATGTTGGCAAAAATATCGGCGCAGAACTTCAAGCGGAGCAAGCCGAAGCCGATCTCGTTGTCGCACAAGCGAAGGCTGAAGAACGGCGCGCAATGGCGGTCGCTCGGAAACAGCAAATGACCGCAAACGTCCAAGAGATGCGCGCAAAGGTCGTTGAGGCTGAAGCAGAGGTCCCCCGTTCCCTCGCAAATGCATTTCGTGAAGGCAACTTAAACATTACGGAGCAGTAACTTAATGCTAGACGCGCGATTGAAAAATCGCGCCATCTCAATGGAGAAACGTAACTTATGACCCCAACACTTGTCGCAATTATTGCTGTTTTATTGGTTCTATTCCTGCTAATCCTCAGCTGGCTCGTGCCCATCGGTCTGTGGATTACGGCTATCGCAGCAGGCGTTAAAGTCGGAATTTTCGACCTCGTCGCAATGCGCTTGCGCCGTGTCCCCCCGGCTGCGATTGTTGAACCCCAAATTAACGCAACAAAGGCAGGCTTAAGCCTCTCACTTGATGACTTGGAAGCGCACTTTCTCGCGGGCGGGCGTGTCGCAAGCGTTGTCGCCGCACTCATCGCAGCAGACAAAGCGAACATTGACCTCGGTTTCGCACAAGCCGCCGCGATTGACCTTGCGGGGCGGGATGTCCTACAAGCCGTACAGGTCAGCGTCACCCCAGAAATTATTGATATTCCGGCTAAAGAGGAGTCAAGTGCCGGGGGAGGCATCACCGCTGTCGCACGCGATGGCATCCAGTTGATTGTCAAGGCCCGCGTTACCGTCAGAGCCGATATCGACCGGCTTGTCGGTGGTGCCACAGAAGACACCATCCGCGCAAGGGTCGGTGAGGGTATCATTACAACCATCGGTTCATCCAATAGCCACAAGGCCGTTTTAGAGAATCCTGTCCGCATCTCAGAGACAGTCCTTGCTAAAGGCTTAGCCGCTGGAACCGCCTTCGAGATTCTATCCATTGATATCGCCGATATAAACGTCGGTGAGAATGTCGGTGCGAAATTGCAGACCGACCAAGCAGAAGCGGAACTCAAGATTGCACGTGCGAAGGCTGAAGAACAACGCGCCCGCGCCCAAGCGGAAGAAGAAGAGAATAAAGCACTCGTTGAGGAGATGACAATTAAACTCGTTGAGGCTGACGCGGAGGTGCCGCTTGCGATCGCAGATACGCTTAACACCGAAAGAATGAGCGTTATGGATTATTATGAACTCCGAAATATCCTTGCAGATACGGAGATGCGGCAGTCTATCGCTTCACCCGTCACGGATGGACAAGAGGTCGATACAACTCGCTCCTCACATTCGCTCGGGCTTTCATAGCAGGCACGCTTATCGGTAGACCCTCATACCCTCCCTTAAAGGAGACATCCATGGAAAATATCATCCAGTTACTGGTACCACTGCTTATTGTGATTTTGTCAGTCGTCTTAGGCAATTCACGGAAACGGAGAACACAGCAGAACGCGGAAAGACGGACGGAGGAGAATACACTTGCTGAGGCGGAGGGTGAAGCAGCACCGCCGCCTTTTATGGAAGATTTTCCGTTCGCAACCGAATTTGAACAGATGATGACACAGCAGGACACGGCTGAAACGGAAACAGTGTCAGCCGTGCCTGAAGAACCTGAGCCCGCTGCGCCGCAAGAACCTCCGGAACCGGTGAAGGCATCGCGACCGCAACCGCCGCCAGTCCCTGTGAAATCTCCTGCAGGGATTCGGTCCATACCAGTGACATCGCTCCTCGACTTTTCGCCCCAAGCGTTTCGTCAAGGGATCGTTCTCAAAGAAATCCTTGAACGTCCCCGATCGCGACGAACGAGGCGGAACAGATTGTAGCATAGGCTGTCAGCCTGTGGCACTTTCAAACACGATGAGTGCATTCGGAATTGTTTGAAAGTGCCGCTAAAATCTACGATATCGTAAAGCCCGTAAGGATTGGAACACATCCTATAGAAGTGCTGTCCCTCTTCTTCCCCCCTGATAAGGGGGGTAGGGGGGTTGTTTTCCTAAGAGTGTGCCTTTATTTTTAGATTTTATCGTAAAGCCCGTAATTATTGAAACACCTCCTCTCGTGGCTATATCCCTTTGCTTCGCCCTGATAAGGGTGGGGTTTTTGCAAACGCTAAAATCCAATGCGAAGAAAGTGTTTCTTCAAGGGGGGGTTGTTTTCCTAAGAGTGTGCCTTTATTTTTAGATTTTACGATAAACGACTGCACACCTCTTCTGAAGAGCACGCGCCGTTCATGCACCGCTACTCGTCTAAATTCTGAACCGGAAATATCGGATTTTAAATGGAAACCCGCCTCTTTTACAAAATTGCCGTTATTACCTTCGTTTTTCTGCTGTTTATCGGCTGTTCGTACTGCCCAAAGATTACAGCGCAGCAGACACCTGTCCACACTGAGAGTCCCGCGTATACTCGGCATCTCAAGGGATTCAAAATCTGTCTGGACCCAGGGCACGGCGGACAAGGACACATCTCCGATTACAAACGCGGTCCCACAGGTGTTCGTGAGGCTGAAGTCAACTTAAAAGTCGCACTTCACTTACGCGATATACTGCAGAACGTTGGGGCGACCGTCGTTATGACGCGTGTTGATGATTCTTATGTGAGTCTCGCAAGGCGAAGCCAAATCGCCAACGAGAGTGCTGCCGATTTCTTCATCTCACTGCATCACAACGGTATTGATAACAGCCCAGAGACGAACTACACCTCTACGTGGTATCATGGCGATGCAGATGACTCACGTCAGAGCCTCGACCTCGCCCGATATATCCAACAGGGTGTCTCAGACGCGCTACGGTTACCCGATTCGCCAGCAACAGGTCTCTATTCGGACAAATTAGTGACCGCCTCCGGTTTCGGTGTTCTGCGCTTGACGAAATGTCCAGCCGTTTTATGTGAGGCATCTTTTCTCTCCAACCCCGCGGAAGAAGCGAGACTACAAGACGATAACTATCTCAGCCAAGAGGCTTACGGCTATTTTCTCGGAATCGCACGTTACGTCGCAGCGGGGTTCCCAAAAGGGATTTTGGTTGAGCCGCAACACACGGCTTCCGTTGAAACAAAAACACCCTGCCTCCAGATTCGCGTGAGGGACGGGCTCCACGAACGCGGGGCGTGGATGCTCAAACGACAGCAAGTTTTTACCGATGCTATCCGCGTCAAAGTTGATGGTGTCCTCCGCCCACATCACTACAATCGCGATACGGATATCATCACTGTGGCTATTAAAGAACCGCTCTCAAACGGTGTCCATGTCGTCGAGACGGCGTTGGTGAACTATTACGGCAATCACAGTCTGCCTTCATCGCAATGGTTCAAAGTGGCACCCCCTGCCGAAAAAATAGACCTTCACGCGTGGACAGAGACGCTGCCCGCCGATGGGAAAAGTTACGTCGGTATCACTGTAACTGCTTTCGACGCTGACGGAATGCCAATCGCTGACGATGAACCGATCTGCGCCCAAACATCATACGGTACACTATCAGAAACACGCCAGCGCACAAAAGACGGTTCAGCACACTTCTACCTGTCCGCTTCTGATACACCGGGTCCAGCAACCGTAGAGGCTTCTTACGGTGACACCAGCGAATCGTTGACAATTCAGTTTACAGATACGGATACCGCTATTTTACAAGGCAATATCGCTCATGCCGATTCCGGTGAACCGTTGCCAGATGTCCAATTACACACGGACGCAGGTTTGGCCGCGAACACAGATGCACACGGGCATTTCTTTATCACAACCGTTCCCGCGTCCGCAATACCTATTGAAACGAAGTTACGTATTGCTAAAGTCGGTTACTATCCAGATGAACGTAAGGTCACTATCGCACCAAATCAAGCGGCAATCGCCCATGCCAAACTGCATCCGATTGCAGGGGGCGCGTTTGCATCAACTGTTATCATCCTCGATGCTCGAACCGATACCCCCGCCACAGAAAAGTTGATACACACCCTGAAAGAACTGTTAGAACTCGCTGGCACAAAGGTTTATAACATTTATACGCCCGGACAAGCATTGACGATAACGGAACGAATAGAAACGATTAACGCTATCGCCGATGAAGGTTATTACTTGCAAATTAATCACGCACCACCCAATAGAGACGCACCTATTGCCGCAGCACACTACCGCGGCAATCCAGTTACGGAGACGTTTCTAAAGCGGATACTCCAACAGTTCAACAAGACGGTTTATGAAACACCGATCACCACGGTTCAAGATCAGACGACCCCTGAAATCCAGCAGACGAACAAGATGGCGATGACGCTTGCAATCCATCCGCAAAATGTTTCGCCTGTCGCAGCGGCGTACGCAATCTTCTACGGGACATGGACATTTTTAAGCGCAAGTGAAGAGATTGATCCCGACGAACAGAAGCGTTTCATGGCATACCTAAAAGGATTGTAGCACAAACTGTCAGTTTGTGGGATTGTCGCACAGTGCGTAAGAAACCGGTAATGCAACATCATTTCTTAGAAATTGTATAGTAAAGCCCATAAGGATTGAAACACATCCTCTCGAAGCGAGGCACCTCTGCTATCCCCCCCTGATAAGGGGGGTAGGGGGGTTGTCTTCCGAAAAGTGTGCATTTATTTTTAGATTTTACTAAATAAACAGGACGGACGCCATTTTGACAATAACAAGGTCTCTGTGAGAGCGAGTTGTAGCACAAACTGTCAGTTTGTGGGATTGTTGCACAACGCATAAGAAACCGGTAATGCAACATCATTTCTTAGAAATTGTATAAAGTCAAAAAATGAATATTGTCTCCCGAATCACAAACCTACACCTCAGGCATCCGTTTAAAATTGCCCGGCGCGCAACCGATGCATCTCGACAGGTCGTCTCCGTAGAAATTGAGGGGAGCATCGGTGAAACGGCACCCGCACGGTTTTACGGTGAAACCGTTGAGACAGTCCGTTTTGCCTTAGAAACGATCGCTCCCGCACTCAAGACCAATCTTGATGCCATCCACGACGTTATGATGGCTGTTGAAACGACACTCGGCGGCAACTACGCAGCCAAATCCGCCATCGATATGGCACTCCACGACCGGCTCGGTAAGAAACTTGGCGTTCCGCTCTATCAACTCTGGGGACTCAACCCACAGAAAACGCCTTGCACATCATTTACCATCGGGCTTGATGAGCCTGAGAGAATGGCAGAGAAAACCCGTCAAGCCGAAGCGTATCCGATCCTAAAGGTTAAACTCGGCACACCGCGCGATATAGAAATCATGGAAACGCTCCGCGGTGTGACAGATAAACCGATCTATGTCGACGCAAATACGGCGTGGACACCGAAAGAGGCTGTCCGCAAAATCCGTGAACTCGCGAAATATGGTGTCGCACTCATCGAACAACCGACAAAACCGAATGATTTGGCAGGACTCAGATTTGTCCGTGAAAACTCAGAATTACCGATTATTGCTGACGAGAGCATTAAGCGCGCCAGCGATATTCCTGCACTCGTCGGATGTGTTGATGGGATCAATATCAAGCTTGTCAAGTGTGGCGGGCTGCTTGAGGCATACCGGATGATACACGTTGCTCGCGCACACGGTTTAAACGTTATGCTGGGGTGTATGATAGAGAGTTCGCTCGGCATCACTGCGGCTGCACATCTGACTCCTCTCGTAGATTATGCCGATCTGGATGGCAATCTGCTCATCACAAACGACCCGTACACCGGGGTAACCCTTGATAAGGGTAAACTAATCCTACCCAACCGCCCCGGCATCGGGGTTGCGGAATATAGTAAAGCCCATAAGGATTGAAACACATCCTATAGAAACGATGTCCCGCTGCTTCCCCCCTGATAAGGGGGGATCAAGGGGGGTTGTCTTCCTGAAAGTGTGCATTTATTTTTGGATGTTATGATATGGTAAAGCCTGTAATTATTGAAACACATCCTATCGTAGCGATGTCTGGCTGCTTCCCCCCTGCTTGCGGGGCGAGGTTTTTGCTGGGGTGTTTCTTCAAGGGGGGTAGGGG
>RKRO01000031.1 GCA_007571355.1 Candidatus Poribacteria bacterium
GCTCTATGACATCCTCAACCAACCCTCCCGGGTTGCGTACACGAATATAAGTTTCCGCAATCTCTATCACGATTGGTTCGTCTTTCTCGTAATCACGGTGGACGAGCGCATTGACAACTATTTCCCGTAAAGCATCCGGAGGATAAGGGAATACAGATTTTGAGTGTCGTCCTTCCTTTAGCAAGAACGATCGATTAACACGAGATAGCAACTCATATATCTCCTCCAGTTGAATCCACAGGTTTCCCTCAATTACCTCTTCAATCTTCTCGCTATCTCCTTCAGCATCATCCGAAACATCTAAAATTTTTTCAATCCACTCAGGGTCTCCGTTTAAACGAACAACAACTTGAGCCGCTTGGATATGGTCCTGCGGCATCTCTGCAAAAAGTAAATAGCCCCCCACTGTTGGGAAAGTATCTCCTTCGTTTGTACGTATAGCAATATCTCGATCGCACAGTAATTGAAGAAACCAATTGTCGTCCCTAACGGGCGGCACCTGAATCCCTGTCCTGTCGCAGTACTGTAAAAGCCGAACTCGCATCGGTGGCCAGTCAAAATCGTCAAGACTGGATTGAGTGAGCATTTCTAAATCATAGGGGAGTTCTGTTAATGTTTCATGAACTACTGGACTCTGCGTCTGATGATAATCCGGTTGTTGCCTACGAGCGTGTTGCCGTAGGGCATTCATCACTTCGTCAAATCCATCAATAGGGATAATCTGAAAGTTTCCTTGGATCTCTTCAGTAAGTTCACGCACTAAATGAGTTAAACTGTCGTGCTGATTTGCCTTATAATTCCGTGTACACCAATAGATTCCATTTCGATAGTTGTCTGCTGCCTTGGCGTGATTGATGAAAAGATGTTTCATAACAGAAGGTTCCGCGCCTCGATACCCTATGACAACTAATGGATGATCCCTTAAAAGCGGTAGTAATCTTGAAACAAGTTCTGTATCAAGTTCCTCATTTACTTCAGTAATGGTGTTTTTGTCGGTGTAATGTTCAACAGAACCGTGTAGGTAAATAATTTGCGGATGTTGTGGACTCGTTGATAATTTTGTATAGTCAGATTTTGTCTGAATGACCTCCAGATGGTGAAGTTGCTTATTATCTTTACAGACCTTTGGCAAAATGGAGTCAAAATTTGTAGTGAGTACGGTACGAATGCGCTTCCTCGCTATCAGTGCTGCTATATGCTCATACCCACGGCTCGGTTGCACTTGTGTATCCAGAAGGCTTACAAAGAAGTCTTTCCGGGTTTGACGTGGTTGAAGAATATTATCTACCGCGGCAGGATAGTTGTCTGCCTGTTCCCGAGTCTCGCGGTACCATGTCTGTTCTTTTAACCACGGGTACCAGTCGCTACGTCGCGGGCGTGGATCTTCGGGGTCCAAACCATTTTCAAGACAATATCCCCATTTGGCGATCTTTTCCACCATGTCATGCGCGAGCGGAATACCTGATTTCACAGAAGCACCGGCACCAAGCAGAAAGATCGGATCGGGTCCCCGTACAAAGAGCGAACGTAAGCGTCCAATAGTTGCTGTTTGAAGTGCCAAAATGTTGTCCTTTTAGGTTGTTTCGAGTGGATATTGCAGTTGTAAACACCCTATCCTAATGGGGTTGGAGGTTCGTACCAGCCCGCCTGTCTATAAAGCAACGATTCTTAAAAAGTGTAGCATTAATTTATGAGCAGGTCAAGTTTAAATAACAAAGTGTAGAACCTTCAGTAATTCAAACACCCTCCCACAAAACCGCATCAATCTCCACCATCACCGCCAACGTCTCCGTAATAGCCATCAAGATCGCACGATAGTGCTGCAACCCCGCGCGCCCCAATTCTTCGCCTTTCCGATCCTTCAACCACTTCTCACACACCTGATACGTACCAATCTCATATTCCCATACTTTCTCTGGAACATCCGTGAAATGTTGCGTGCGGTTAATCCAAACCTTCTTGTCTTCATATCGAACGTTTACAACAACGCCATCACCTTCACCCTCGAACCGATGGAGCGTCGGGATTTGCACGTCTTTTAATAGATGCCAATCCATCAAACGCTGCCCTAACGCTGCGAGGGTGCGGAATTGGTCAATACCTTGTGGCAAGGGGATACGCGGGAAATCGTATTTTAGGAACGCATAATACCGTTCGCGATAGGTTGGACTGTATAAAATCGCGTAGATATAGGCGAGGATTTCCTCCGGTGAAACGCCTTCCGGTAGGTTAAACGAGTCAGTCTGTCGGAGTTCCAACGCCTCCGAGAGTGCGGTGAGAAAGACAGATTTGAAATTGAGCGAGCGTTCTGTCGATATCCCCAATTCCTCTGGATTTGGATACAAGTAGAGCGGAAACACATAGGTAGATTCACTTCCTTTATTTGACATGTAACACTTATCGGTAATTTTGTCAGTTACCAAAGCGTGTTGCCACCGATGACCTGTAACGACCCGGGAAACACAAAGACCGAGATTTTCTTTCCGCAGATGTCGCATAACCTTAAAACGTGGGCGTCCATGAAACCCGGATGACTGACCAGTGTAATACGTCCAACGCGTATCGTAGGCCCGGTAATGAATAAGCGCGACATGCTGTTCTGCGTCCATGTGGTTCCGGATATCTGTTTGGGCAAGGTGAACTTTCCAATCTTGACTATCCTTTGGTAATCCATATTTTTCACGCGCTTCATTTTCAGAAAGAGAAGAAAAATCGATTACAGTTTCGCGAATTTTCCCCGCCGTGGAGCGAAGGGTCAATTTATCTCTACCCGTGACAATGCCAACTGAT
>RKRO01000372.1 GCA_007571355.1 Candidatus Poribacteria bacterium
GATGATACGACTTGAGGAACAATTGCTTCTTTTTGAAAACAGTATTGATTCTGTTTTCAAAAAGAAGCAATTGTTCCTCAAGTCGTATCATCGGTTTACGTTGTCGGAGTGCCTCCAGCATTTTTTCTGCAATGGCGTGGACAACAGGCACAGCGACACTATTTCCGGTCTGTTTTCTAATCTGCATCATGTTGCCTATAATCTTGAAGTCTTCAGGAAACCCTTGTAGGCGAAGCATTTCCCTACCCGAAAGCCGCCGAATCCCATTCACTAACAGATAGTTATAGGAGGCACCGGCTCTTAACGCACATGAGAACGGTAAAACCGAAATGTTACCGCCTTTATTTTCATGCCAAACAGATGGGAAAAACGGTGTGCTTTTGCATTTCTCACGTCGCGATTTTTGAATGCGTTCCGAGGCAAATAGACTGGGTTCAATTGCTTCGTCAGGTTCTAATACCTCTGAGAGTGGTTTGTACGAGCCAATAGGTTTTGGAAATGCAAATGCTATCGGTTCGCGAAATCCAACAATGAAAATTCGTTCTCGCTTTTGTGGCAGTCCGAAGTCCAGAGCGTTCAACACCTCGTGATAGATGGTATAGTCCAATCGTGACAATTGTTCTTGTATAACCGCGAAGGTATGTCCCTTATTATGCGTAAGCAACTGTTTGACATTTTCAAGGAGAAACGCACTCGGCTGCTTCTCTTTCAAAATCCGAACGATGTCAAAAAACAGGGTGCCGCGTGTATCTTCAAAGCCCTGCTTATCCCCAATAATGCTAAAGGGTTGGCACGGAAATCCCGCCAATAAAATATCGTGGTCGGGGATATCAGTTTCGTTAATCTTGGTGATGTCGCCAGCAGGCGTTTCACCAAAATTATGGACGTAAGTGTGTTGGGCGTGTTTATCCCATTCGGAACTAAACATGCACGTTCCGCCTAACTTTTCAAATGGAATTCGGATCCCGCCTATACCTGCAAAGAGGTCAATAAAATTAAAATTGTCCATTTGTTCACAATTTCGCCAATATATGCGAATTCAATTGAAGCAAGCAGCATTACATTCGCTACGCCAAACATTGGGCTGGTTATCTCCAAAAGTATCCATCAATCGGCAAAAGTCCTCCACATCCCTTGCAAATACGAGGTTTTGCTTCTTGGACCACATTAAGCCTCTAGTAATTTCATTTGTTCGGGGATCCGGGTTTCCTGTGATACACAGGTCTGCAATGTCTTTGGTAAATGCATTCTTCGTAGCCTTTCTCTTGCAATTTCGCAGTAATTTGCATTTATCTCACTGCCAAGATAATTTCTGCCATTTAATTCAGCCATAAGTGCAACAGTGCCACTTCCCATAAATGGGTCGTACACCAAATCCCCCGCGTTGCTCCAGGAAAATATGTGATCTTGTGCCAATTGCTCTGGAAATATGGCAGGATGTTGGTGCGCAATCTTATCCGATGTTGAATGTCCATTTCCAATTGTATACTCCCACACGTTTGTTCTTCTGCCATAATTCGCATAACCTTCTCTTTTTAATTTTAATAAAGACCCATCGGGTAAGCGTTTTGTGCCTATATCCCCTTTGCGTGATTCTTTGTTTTTTCTGTCTTTAATCAGATTGATTGTTTTGGGTTGTCCCTTGCTAAACACGAACATATACTCGAAGGATTGCCAGTAAGTTTTGTTGTTGCCGACTGCGCCTCTGGGTGGTTTCAAATAGATCATTGTATCAAACAAGTTAAATCCGATCTCTTTGAAATAAAGTGCCTGTCGAAATGAAGTGCCTGTCTCATTTCCGTTTATTGTCTGATCGCCAATGACCCATACGACTACACCACCGCTCTTAACGACTCGGTACAGATCCCTGGCAATTTGTTCAAACTGCACTAGTTTGTAGCCTTCATATTCTCGCATATCGTCGTAGGGAGGCGAAGTTACAACAAGATCAACGAATCCATCGCCCATCATTTTCATCGTATCAAGGCAGTTTTCGTTTCTGATGTGATTCAATTCCATGTTACAGTTCCTTAAATATCGGATGTTCACAGGTTCGTCAGAGATTCGTATATATGTGAATATTATGACCTATCTATTGTCGTATATCAAGTAAAAAACGTAAAACATCCGAAACGATGTCGGGGCTAATGCCTTAGATCAACGCGGCTATAGATGTCACGCAAATGTAACTTGCATTCAATTGAGTTGAGAGGCATTACATTGTCCAGTTCTCGAAATTCGGTCTGCAACCACTGTCTTTCTCTGCGTAGATAATGTTGTACCCGGACCTGATCTTGGGAAACAAGGATGTATTCTTGGAGGGATGCAAGCTGCTGATAACGCGCAAATTTCTCACCTCTATCATAAACTTCGGTTGATGGAGAAAGCACCTCTATCACAACTATCGGATTAAGGAGTGTATCAAAGGTGTAATCTGCAAAGCGAGGTTTGCCACAGACAACCGTAATATCAGGGTAGAAGTAAGAGGTCGTGGGGCCAGTTTTCACGCGCATATCGCCCATATAGACCAGACATTCCCCGCCTTTCAATTGACTGTGAAGTGCAGCAAAAACATCCCCGGTGATGAGATTATGTGCATTGCTTGCCCCGGACATTGCAATTATCTCGCCCGCAAGGTATTCATGTTTTGTTGTTGCTTTACGTTCAAAAGCGAGGTATTCTTCGGGTGTCAGATAAGTACTTGCTGCAATAGATGACATGACCCCTCCATGAATTGTATGTACATGTAAGTTTGTTGGGCATGTTTATCCCATTCGGACTAAACACACACGTTCCATCTAACTTTTCAAATGGAATCCGGATCCCACCTATACCCGAAAAGGGGTCAATAAAATTAAAATTGCCCATTTGTTTACAATTTCGCCAATATATGCGAATATTATGATGTGGCCAAGCACGTTTCAATATTAGATATGCACATTGTCTGTCACTGCTGGGCGGGGCAACCCCGCCCCTACGCACTTGGCAGCTGAAGTGCCTCAAAAAAATCAGAAGATTATTATTTAATATTGCTTATCGTATGTTAAGGAAAAAACGCAAAACATCCGAAACGATGTCGGGTCTAATGTCTTAGATCAACGCTGCTGTAGATGTCCCGCAGGCACAGTTCACATTCAATTGAGTTGAGAGGCATTACATTGTCAAGTTCCCGAAATTCGGTACGCAGCCAATCGGTACCTTCGCGAAAATAGTGTTCGACACAAACCCGATCTTGAGAGACAAGGACGTATTCTTGCAAAGACGTAAGTTGCTGGTAATGCCAGAATTTCTCGCCTCGGTCACGTGCCTCTGTTGATGGCGAAAGCACTTCTACGATAACAGTTGGATTAAGAAGTGTGTCCGATCTGTTATCCTCTGCCTGGGGTTCACCGCAGAAAACGACGACATCCGGATAGAAGTAGGATCCCGTTTCGCTGACCTTGACCCGCATATCACTTGTGGCAGCTTTACACTTCCCGCCTTGCAATTGGGTACGAAGTTCACCAAAAATGTCTCCAGTGATGAAATTATGTGCGAAGCTTGCCCCCGACATCGCGACGATTTCGCCACTGAGGTACTCGTGTTTCGTAAATGCTTTACGTTCAAAAGCGAGGTATTCTTCGGGTGTTAGATAAGTACTTGCTGCAACAGATGACATAAGAGCCTCCATATTACCGCATTGATAATTTCTCCTGCGTTTCCAATTTCCGCCGGAGGACGACACCCCACTGTCCAACAACCCACAACGTTTTACCGTCTTTAGAACGCGTGATAACATACAAGTTGTTGTCGATATCGGTATGCTCTTGTTCCCACGTCTCACCGCCATCGGTTGAACGGACAATCGTCCCTTCATTGCCGACCGCATAGACCTCCTGTTCAGAGAGTGCGACGACTCCGTTGAGATCTTTCGGAATACCGGTTAACTTAGGTTGCCACGTGAAGCCACCGTCGGTTGTCCTTAGCACAATACCGGACTCACCCGCTGCCCATCCCTTCCGTTTTGTGATGAATGAAACAGCGTTGAGGTCGTAGGTAACGTTCGTTTCGTGCATCTTCCAATATTCGCCACCGTTGATAGTCCGTTGGACGACACCCCCTTGTCCGACTGCCCAACCCAGGGGCGCGAATTTCATATCCACGCTCAGGAGCCTGTCATTCGCAGTTGTACGCTGCGGTGTCCATGTTGGACCGCCATCTTTGTTATGGATAATATCCCCGAATTGGCCGACTGCCCAACCTTCAGAGAATTTACCAAAAGCGACATCATTCAACGAGAAATTACCTGGCGGATCGCCGTCCATAAACGGCGGACGTTCAGGCGTGTCACCTGCTGTCCACGTGTCGCCATCTGTGGTATACAGCACGGTGCCATCGCTTTGCATTGCCCAACCCCATTTCGGTTCTAAGCTTGCGAAATGTACACCGATGAGGCGTTGGCGCGTTCGGCTCGGAATCGTCTCCCACGTCTGTCCACCATCTTGGGTCTCCCACAGCACGCCACTGTCGCCTGCTATCCAACCGTTTTTGTCGTCATAGAAGAGCACCTCTCGGAAATTGTTAGGCTGCTGTTCACCGAGTTGGCGTTCCCAAGTCTCCCCACCGTCTGTAGTGCGATAGATACTACCAGCACTACCGACTGCCCAGGCATGTTCTGCATCAAGGAAGTACACGCTTGCAATGCCACGACCACCGCCACGTCTACGTCTTCCAGATTCGGAAGGGGGTGGAGGCGGTTGTTGCTGCCTTGGCTGCGGGCGGTTCGCACGTTCAGCATCCGCTGGGAGTTCGCCTTCAGGCGCGAGGCGCCCCGGACGTTGCCTCTGTGATCGAACCCGATTTTGAATTTCTTCGGGGGTTTGATCATACTGTAACGTTGGTCCCTCTGTAACCTCTTCTGTCTCTTCTCCCATTTCTGCTTCAGGTTCTTCAGAGAACTCCAGATCAGACTGTTCCATGCCGAACATGGCGAACAGATTATCTTCGGTATTGGTACCCGTATGAACAGGAATGGATTTCCAGGTCGCGCCTTGGTCTTCGGTGATGTATGCCCCACCGCCGCCGAGTCCCCAAGCGGACGCATTGGAACGGAAAGTAATGCGCTGCAAACCGCGCGTGGCTTCTGATGTCGTACGTAACTTCCAAGTTTCGCCGCCATCTGCAGTCAACAAAGAATTCCCGTTACCCAGAACTACCCAGCCGTTGTTTTCATCGGCAAAGTGGACAGCAACCCCCGGCTGATTCGTTTTCGCTTGAATTTTCCAATAGTTACCGCCATCAACAGTGTGGAGAATGAACCCGCCGTCTCGACGTTGCGGCGTGACTGCCCAGCCTACTTGACTGTTGATGAAATGTATGTCCGTGATGTTCGCCATTGTTGTTCCGGTTTTTTGGATTTTCCACGTTTTGCCACCATCCGTCGTATGCAGGATTTGACCAATCGTTGCACCGAGCCATCCCTCGTTGGCGTTTAGGAAATGCATTGTGCTCACGCGAGGGAGGTTCTGCTGCGTCGCTTGAAGAATCGGCTTCCAAGTTTCGCCGCCATCTTCGGTTTGGAGGAGAACCCCTGAGCCAAGTACTCTGCCGTGTTTCGCGTCAATGAATTCCACTTCACGTAAATTTTCGCTCACACCGCTGTGTTGCGGGAACCACGTTTGCCCGCCGTCTGACGTACGCGCGATGACACCGTCTGACCCGACTGCCCATCCGTTCTCTGTGTCTACGAAATGTGTATCTGAGAAATTGGTGCGCCATGCTGCCTGACGGATAATGTCCCAATGATAGACGACAGGTTCAATCTCAACCTCCACTTCTGCGACAGTTTCGGGCTCCTCAGCAACCGGTGGTAATTTAGCAGGCAGCTGCGCCTCTTCGATAGAGTATCGCATCGCGATACCACCTTTCCCGACAGCGACAACGCCATCAGGCGAGAGCGCAAGACCGTAAAGGTCGTTTTCGGTACCGCTCTCCTGCATCTCCCACTTTTTTCCACCGTTGATGGTTGTCAGCATCACCCCGTTATCACCGACGATTAAACCGTGTTGTGCATCCGCAAAATAGAGTTTATTCAGGTTTTCTTGTGTGCCACTGCGTTGGAAATTCCATTTCTGTCCGCCGTCTTTTGTGTGCAGAATCTCGCCGAACTGCCCCACAATCCATCCGGTATTCTCATCTGCGAAGTAGACACCGTAGAGTTCATTGAAGGTGCCGGTAGTTTGCTGCTTCCATGTTAAGCCGCCGTCTTCCGTTGCAAGGCAGACACCGGGCCATCCGATCGCCCAACCTCTCTTCTCGTCAAGAAAAAACACGCCCTTCAGCATCAGAGAGAGGAAATCGCCTGTTGCGGTTTGTGGCAGCCATGTTTTACCGCCATCAATGGTATGTATGATACTACCGAGGTCTCCGACGATCCAACCGACTTCAGGGCTCACAAAGTGGACGGCACGCAGCGTGAAGGAGGAAGGTCCCCGTTGCCGTTCCCAACTCGCACCGCCGTCGTTGGTATGGACGATCAGTCCGCGATCACCGACCGCCCAGCCGTGTTTGTCTGTTGCGAAATAGATGTTCCAAATACCGTCCCAGATATCTGTCTCAATCTCGTTCCATGTCTGTCCGCCGTCGTTGCTCATCGCCATTGTGCCACGTCTGCCGACTGCAATCGCACGGTTGGCATCCGTAAACTGAACGTTCTGTAAATCGTTGGCTGTCGTGCCGCTTGTCATCTCCCATGTTGCCCCTGCATCTGTCGTATGCAGAATTGTCCCATACCATCCGACTGCCCATGCCTCTGTTGGTGTCGTAAACTGGATACTTGTCAAATTGTTTTCAGTACCGCTCTCCATCAATTGCCAATTGTCGCCACCGTCTTGTGTCCGTGTGATAAAGCCGACATCCGCCACGGCGACTCCATAATTTTCGTCTGTAAAATGGATGCTATTGATCGTATCTCGGACGTGTCCATTAATCAGTGGGATCCGACTGTCTTGGCGTTCCCAATTCGCACCGCCAGTCGTCGTATGGAAAATGGATCCGTCGCTGCCAACGATCCAACCTTCATTGTCGCTGATGAAAAACACCTGTTTGTTGTCGTTGATCATCCGATCGCGTTCGCCTTCAAAGCGGTTGCTCTGTTCTCGCCACGTTTCACCACCATTCTGGGTATGAAAAATTCTATCGTGCGTACCGACAACCCATCCTTTTGAATCATCAACAAACCAGACTCCGTTAAGCATAAATTCGCTGACATACTCGAAGCGTTTCCACTCCTTACCGCCGTTTTTAGTATAGATAACATCCGAGTCTTCGCCAACGATCCAACCCTCTTTTGAGTTCGCAAAAAAGACATCAAGGAGCATCGCGGAGCTGCCACTCTTTTGCAGGGACCAGTGTCTACCGCCATCATCAGTTGCTGCAATTAGCCCTTCATCGCCGACTGCCCACCCGTAGTGCGCGTTCGTAAAATAAACCGCTTTGAAATCTAACGAGGCATCAGGCATGCGAAATCCAGGGCTTGTTGTATCGACTTCCTGTTGTTTCCATGTCTTTCCACCATCTGCCGTATGAATTATCAGACCGCCCTCTCCGACAATCCATCCCTGTTTGTGGTTGACAAAGTGGAGATCTGTGAAATGTGTCTCCCAATCCGCTTTGCGTGTTGCCTCCATCTTAACACAGCCGTTAAAAAGGAACAGGACACCGAGCAAAAACGCGATAACAAGACTCCTAACAGCGAGTATCGGCTTAAAAAATACGCCACAATTCAGATTCCGTACAAACTTCATTTTTACCTCCGGTCGTTGTTGTCTTTTGAAAGCCGAGAAGGTGGTTGGGGCTTTAGACACATGCGTAATGAGACCTTCTCCGCGAGATGTTCTATTTAAGTTGGAGCTTACGTAACTGCCAGCAAATTCCGTGCCACCCTATTCGTGGATTTTGGCAAAATGTATGGCAAAAATCGCACAAAATTGGGCATACACCATACGCAATTGCACAAAATCGGGCAAATTTTGATAACAGAACGCCAAATATTTAGACAAATACACTCGATGGTTTGTTCATGTTTTAATAAGGACTGCTTTCACCCAAAAGACCAGAACGCGCCACAGCAATACCGATTGCAATAAGAACGGGCAACGCAATAACTGCTACCTGAACAAAAGCGGAACGCCTTGCACCGAGCCTCTGAATTGCTTCTATCCGACCAACGGGGGCTAAGAATAACGCCATTGCTAACAGAATAGCGCTCGCCGCTGGGACTTCTTCGTAGAAGTACCCGTTCAGCCAGATACCTGCCAACGCAAGTGTTATAACTGCGGATGTACCAATGGGAAACATCTGTACTTTGTCCTCAGGTGGTAGAAACAGCGCGATAATCCAGATCGCTGCAAAAAGTGCCACGAGAACACCCGCGTGCTGTGCTAAGCGGAGACTGCCGGAGACTGCAAGGATGAGCGCAGTGCCACCTGAGAGTCCAAAATAAACAAACGGACACCAGCCCCTCGATGGCAATAGGGTAAAACTCCCTTGGACTATGTGCCAAAAGACAAAGATCACACCAGCGAGACATACCCACCAGATGATGCCTTCAAGCTGCCCCCAACTATACTTAAACATTGAATTCAGTAGCAGTCGCGGTGCAACAATGGATACGCCTCCTTGAACAATCAAGCGTCCCAATGGCGAGAGCTGCCAAAAAGCACCCAAGATGAGCCCAATGAAAGCGAGAGAGCAGAGCCAATGCACGCCTTCTTGTGGTGGAAACGGTGGTAAACCTTCTAAACCGATGTATCCGACGATGTAACTGGTGCTCAGCGCGATAGCAACGAGCCATCCAGAAAACAAACCGTTCCGTCCCTCGAGCTGCTCGCGTGCTCTTTTAGAGGCGAGAACAAATATCCCGCCCCCAACGATGGCTGGTAGAAGTAAACCGAAAACAAGTTGTTTGAATATTAACATCGCCGGTACCGTTGTTAGTGAGGTGTTTTGCCTGGGTGTTTCTGCGAATTTCCCGTTAGGTAACCTCACCAATGAAAGTTGTTTCAGAACAGGTGCACCCGTAGTGCATCAGAAACACGCGCCTATGTGTGTTTTGCTTCAATACTAACGATAAGGCGGATGTCGTCACCAACAGGACCGATGCCATAAGTCATGCCGAACTCGCTCCGCTTAATCTCGAAAATGCTCTCAAATCCGATGAGAGATTCGCCATCTCTCCCTGTCGCGCGCCCCGTAATTTCAACATCCACTGTGATCGATTTTTTCACGCCATGTAATTCGAGATCGCCTGTAACCTCTAACACATCTTCCTCGCCTTCCTTCGGGCTGACTTTTGTACTTTTGAAGGTAATCACGGGAAACTGCTTTGCACTGAAGAAGTCGGAGTTTCTGAGATGTTGATCGCGTTTTTCGTTGCCAGTATCAATGCTTGCAGCCTTCACTTCAAATTCCACTGTGCTTTTAGATGCATCGGTTTCATCCATCGTGATTGCGCCGGTGAATTCGTTGAATCTGCCGTAATTGT
>RKRO01000478.1 GCA_007571355.1 Candidatus Poribacteria bacterium
ATATAATAGATGTGCAAATCGGTCAACCCGTTTGGCTTTTATTTTTTTAACATTTTATGGATAAGGTGAGCAGGGGTGCTACACCTTATCGTGGAGGAATCAGAGCGTTGGAAAACCTCATCCACGGTTTGGCTGTCCGCGGGGTCACGAAACATTTCCACCGAACCAAGCGGACAAAGAAAAAATTACGTTTCCATGAAAAGATACACAACCTTTTCAAACGCGAAAAAGAGATAATCAAGGCAGTTGACGGCATCACCCTCGAGGTTAACATCGGTGAAATCTATGGGATACTCGGCGCAAACGGTTCTGGGAAATCGACCCTGATCCGCCTCATTTCGACACTACTTCTGCCAGATTTAGGAAGTATTCACGTCTTCGGCGACGATGTTGTAACGCATAGCCTGAAGGTGAGACAGGTAATGAACCGTGTCTCTGTGGAAGCCTCCTTTTTCAAACGGCTCTCTTCGGCAGAAAACCTGATTTACGCTGCTCGACTCTACGGTATTCCCGCGCCGCAAGCCGCGCGAAAAGCAAAACAGATTTTGGAAAAACTCGGTTTTAGGGCGGATCGGATGGACGAAGAGATGGAACAGCTCTCGCGCGGGATGCAACAGAAAGTCGCTATCGCACGCGCACTGCTAACGACACCGATGTTGCTCCTACTTGATGAACCCACAACAGGCCTCGATCCGAAGTCGAAGCGCGATGTACAAGCCTTTATTGAAGAAATCCGCCAAGAACGGAACGCTGTTATTCTCCTAACAACACATGATATGGTTGAAGCGGAAAAATTGTGCGATAGAATCGCAATTATTGATAACGGACGGTTTATCGCTGAGGGAACCGTTAAAGAACTCATCGCTAATACACCATCAGAGAACGGCGCGCCGACAACACTTGAAGATGTCTTTATCGCACTGACCGGCAAGCAGATTGAGGATGAGGAGTAACCGATGTTGAACTTGATACGCGAAACCGTTGTTTCCTACGCGTTTATTGAACGCAACTTTAATCTGTTGAAGCGATACCTGAGTTGGGAGATACTCTTTTTCAGTTACTCCATCGTCAACGCGCTCACCATCGGCTTGATTATGGTAGGACGCGGCACCAGTAAAGATGTACTTTACCTTGTCATCGGCGCGTTAATCTGGGGGTTTCTCTCGATCATGATGCGGGAGGTCAGCGATGCGATTACGTGGGAACGCTGGGAAGGCACGATCGAATATACCTTCATGGCCCCGATCTACCGTATTACCCATCTTGTCGGGTCCTGCCTTTTCGCTATCCTCTACGGGCTCTTACGAACCGGTTTAGTTTTAGCGATAATGCCTCTCTTTTTCGGTGAGCATATCGACCTCGGAAACGCGAATTGGCTAACGATGGCGGTTACCGTTTCTATTTCAAGCCTCTCTTTCATCGGTATCGGTCTGATGGCAGCGATTTTTCCGCTACTTTCACCGGAAAAAGGACAAGCCGCGACAGGTATTATCCAATCGCTACTGCTGTTGGTCTCCGGCATCTACTATGAGATTGATGTCTTACCGGTATGGCTTCAACCACTTTCTAAAATTTCGCCCGCTACCTATACGATCCGATCAATTCGTGCAGCAATACTTGAGAATGCCTCGATTGAGAGCCAATTATGGAATCTGTCTTTACTGTTCATCATAGGAATTCTACTCATTCCGATCGGGTTTTGGGTCTTCCATCTCGGTGAACGGTATGCCAAGCGCGTCGGTCGATTAAAAAGGAGCGGATAGTTCCAAAACTTACGCGCTCCCTTACCAACCTTTATTTTTCTGTTTTTTCTGTTCCATTTCTCTAACACCTAACTTGGAGGAGTTAATGTCAGGATATTATAGAGCACCAACAATTTGTCAAGACACCATTGTTTTTGTGTGTGAAGACGATTTATGGACGGTACCCGTTGAAGGCGGGATCGCCCGACGACTCACGTCAAATCTCGGAACCGTCGGATCACCACGACTATCACCCGATGGCGAACAACTCGCTTTTTCAGGACGTGAAGAGGGCCCTTCGGAGGTCTACATCATGCCGGCCCTTGGTGGTGAAGCAAAACGGCTCACCTATCAAGGAAGTAATGTATCTATTATTGGCTGGGATACGGATGGTGAGCATATTCTCTATGCAAGCGGCGCAGGGTTAGCGTTTGATCCGTGGATATGGAAAATTCATTCACAAGGCGGCGAACCCCAACGTCTACCCTACGGGCCCGCAAACCACATCGATTTTAGCGATACTGGCGGCGTTGTCCTCGGTAGACTGACGCGGGAACCCGCTCGTTGGAAACGCTACCGCGGCGGCACAGCAGGTCAACTCTGGGTAGACATCGAAGGGGATGGGCAATTTCAACCCCTCAATCCTGTGGATAGCAATTACACAACCCCGATGTGGCTCGGCGAACGCATCTACTTCATCTCTGACCACGAAGGAGTCGGTAATATCTATGCCTGCCTGCCTACAGGTGAAGACATTCAACGCCACACGCATCAGGACACCTATTACTGTCGCACGGCGCAAACAGATGGGAAACGGATCGTCTACCACGCTGGCGCGGATCTGTTTGTTTACGATATTGAAGCCGACACCGACAACCGCGTCGATGTTGACTTCAGAAGTCCACGTATCCAGCGACAGCGGAAATTCGTCAACGCATCGGGGTACTTACAAGCGTTTACCCCAACGCCAGATGGCCACGCCTTAGGATTAACTGTACGTGGTAAACTCTTTACGATGGCAAATTGGGAAGGCGCGGCACTACAACACGGTGAACGTGACGGGATACGCTACCGCTTAACGCAGTGGCTCAACGACGGTAAACGTCTCGTTACGCTCTCCGATGCTGAAGGTGAGGAAGCACTTGAAATTCACACACGCGATGGGAGTGCTGATATCGTTCGCCTCGGTGACCTTGACATTGGGCATGTCCGGGAGATTTCGGTTGCCCCACAAACTGAAAACGATGAAAATGACAGCGCGCTTCTCGTCAACCACCGTTTTGAGCTGCTGCACATTGATTTGGAGACGCACGAACTCCGCACACTTGACAAAGGGCATTATCACAGCATACGAGGCGCAGCTTGGTCGCCTGATGGCAAGTGGTGTGCGTATAGTTTCGCATCAACAGAGACAACCCGCTCAATAAAACTCTGCAAGATTGAAACAGGGGAAACATGGCTCGTCACTGAACCGGAATTCAGCGACTTCGCGCCGGCGTGGGACCCAGAAGGGAAATATCTCTATTTCCTCTCCTATCGCGAATTCAACCCCGTCTACGATGCCCTCCACTTTGATCTCGGTTTCCCGACAGCGATGCGCCCCTTGTTGATAACCCTGCAGGAGACTTTAGGGAATCCATTCGTGCCGGAACCACGTCCGCTTGAAGAAGAAAAGGAAGATAAGGACAAAGCGGGTGAGGACGAAAAGCAGGGCAATGGTGATAAGGTGTCTGACGAAAAATCTGAAAAGAAGAAAGGTAAACGTGAGCCGATCACCATAGATTTGGAAGGCATTTCGCAACGCGTCGTCGCCTTCCCTTATCCACGTGGACGTTACGGACAGATTGCCGGCCTTGAAGGCAAAGTGATTTTCACTTCGTTCCCGGGAGAAGACGCAGTGCCGAGTGACGATAGCGGGAATAGACCGCGAGGCACGCTGCACGTCTACGACTTCAAGGAACAGAAGAAGGATACGCTGGTTTCAGGTATCGACAGTTTCCGTCTCTCCGGCGATGCGAAGACGCTTGTCTATTCAACTGGAAACCGGTTGCGGGTTATCAAGGCTGGTAAAAAGGTAGAAGGCGAAAAACCTGATAACAGAGGCGGTGCGAATCGACAAACGGGTTGGATCAATCTCAATCGTATTAAAGCCTCCATTGTGCCGACAGCCGAATGGCATCAGATGTATCGCGAGGCGTGGCGCCTTCAGCGCGATTTCTTCTGGACAGCGGATATGTCTGGTGTGGATTGGGAGCATGTTTATCAGCGGTATCTACCGCTCCTTGATCGGATTGCAACGCGCGGTGAGTTTTCAGACCTGATGTGGGAGATGCAGGGGGAACTCGGCACCTCACATGCGTATGAGATGGGTGGGGATTATCGGGGTTCGCCGAATTATGCGCAAGGATTTCTCGGCGCAGACTTTGTTTACGATGCAGAAAGCAACGGCTATCGTATTACGCATATCCCCCATGGAGATGCTTGGGAAGCGACAAAAGATTCGCCGCTTAATGCACCCGGGGTTAACGTCCGCGAAGGGGACATTCTGCTCGCTATTGCCGGGCAGCGTGTCAGCGAAACTGTCTCGCCGGGTGAGTGTCTCGTGAACCTCGCGAATCAGGAGGTACAAGCAACCTTCCAGAATGCAAGCGATGGTAAGAACCGCGATGTCACACTCAAAATCCTCGGAAGTGAGAGAGAGCTGCGGTATCGTGAATGGGTGTCGAACAACCGACGATATGTCCACGAAAAAACGGACGGTAAAGTCGGGTACGTCCATATTCCTGACATGGGAAGACGCGGATATGCAGAGTTTCACCGCGGTTTTCTTGCAGAGGTGAGTTATCCCGGTCTGTTAGTTGATGTGCGTTACAATGGCGGTGGGCATGTTTCACAACTGCTTTTAGAGAAATTATCGCGGCACCGGATTGGGTATGACGTGCCGCGCTGGGGGACCCCTCATCCGTATCCGGACGCTTCTGTCTTGGGGCCGATGGTTGCTGTTACCAACGAGAATGCAGGCTCTGATGGCGATATTTTCTCACACTGCTTCAAACTGATGGAGTTGGGTCTGCTGATTGGGAAGCGTACCTGGGGAGGCGTTATCGGTATCTCGCCACATCAGTCGTTTGTGGATGGTGGTGGAACGACGCAACCGGAGTATTCGTTCTGGTTTGTCGATGTCGGTTGGAACGTTGAGAACTACGGCACAGACCCAGATATCGAAGTGGATTACCGTCCGCAGGATTACGCTACAGAAGCCGATCCGCAGCTCGATCGTGCGATCGCGGAACTCCTCCGACAGATGGAGGAGAACCCCCCGCAACTCCCCGATTTCGGTGAACGTCCGCGTTTAACGTTGCCTACGCTACCCAAAGCGGAATAGGAGATATTTCGACAATGCTTGATAGGCGCGCTTTTTGAGCGCGCCTATCTCTAAACATCAAATGCCACAATTCATTGATCTAAATCGATGAATGTGCTATTATGCAAACGATAATCAACAATGCGGCATACACAACCAAGGGAACTACAATTCTACCAGACATCAAACGGGCGAGAACCTTTCGCCTGTACTTCTGCTTTGTGGCGGTGATAAATCATCACAGACACGGGATATTGAACGCGCAAAGAATTATTGGTTAGAATACATGGAGACAAAACAATGAGAAAACTGAGAACATGGCGCGCCTATCTAACTGAACGGTTTGCTACCAATCCAGAAGCAGCAATGCGATACCTCAAATTCTCTTTTGAAGAATACCAAGTTGATGGTGATATGCCTTTGCTGCTGCGGGCATTGCGGACCGTCGTAGAATCGCAGGGCGGGATTTCCGTACTCGCTAAGAAAACCGGAATTACTCCAGAATCCCTTTCTGACATTCTATCCAGCGACGAAGCACCGCGGATTGACATGCTCATCACTATCCTCAACACTTTCGGATGTTGGCTTTCAATTGAACCTGTAGCAGGCGCAAACCACCGTTTTGGAACCAAAAGTGAAGAAGATACAGATGTAAAACCTGCTGTTGAGACAGGTATAGGGCAAGTCGTTGAACCGCACCTGTCTTGATTTAAGTTGATAGCTCAAGTAAATTTTTCCTTCTTAACTAAGCTTTGGACGGTTTTCATCGGGGCAGGCAACCGAAAAGAAGTCCGCAGAAATACCTAAATAAAACTCCGGACGCAAGAGACATAGCACGCCTACGGCGTGCAGGAACTTGGATAGACTGATTTCTATAGACATAGCACGCCTACGGCGTGCGGATTTTACCGGTTTCTTGCGTGTGTGAAACTATCGGAAAAATAGACACGCCTTTGAAACACAACGTACACAAAACAAAGAGTGTCCAAACTTTAGTTAAGTACAGTTGTTTGCAAGGTCAAAATATATAAACGAGGTGATCTCATGGCGAAAACAGAAGTTGAAGTCCAATTCACATTTACACTTCCTATTGACGAAAGTCTGTTACAACACAAAAGCAACGCAGAATGTAAAGCAAAAGAGGCTTTTGTGCTTGAACTTCTTCGGCATGGGGATATTAGTGCAGGGAAAGCAGCAAAACTTCTTGATATTTCCCGATGGGATCTCTCAGATTTGATGTCTGAGGCTGGAATTTCTCCGTTTGCTGAGGTTACTGCTGAAGAATTAGCGGCTGAAGTTGAAACTGCCTTGAAGGCTTTGAATAACCAAGATAATGAAGGTCGTCACGAATAGTACACCCCTAATTGAACTCTCAAAAATTAATTGGTTGGCCCTTCTCCGAGATGTGCACGGTACAATCCTTATTCCAAAAGAGGTTTACGTCGAAGTGGTCGATGATGGGATTGGAAAACCAGGTGCTGCAGAAGTAAAAACAGCGAAATGGATCCACTGTCAATCAGTGGTTGACAAAGATCAGATCAGTATCCTTCAAACCCAACACTCACTTCATTTAGGTGAGTCTGCAACTATTGTTCTTGCTAAAGAAGTTAAAGCAGCACAAGTGATCCTTGATGATAATGCTGCGAGGCAAGAGGCAGTCGCGCGAGGATTGCCTGTTATAGGTAACGCCAGTTTGATAAATGCTTAAAGCAGCCGCTTTTCCGCTGAGCGTCCGCCTTCCCCCCTGATAAGGGGGGATCAAGGGGGGTTGTCTTTCTAAAAATCGCAGCTTTCCGAGGAATCTATTGCTTTTTGGGTGAATGTGCGTCTGCTGGGGGAACCGCTCATATCTTTTCCAAACTCACGTTATAGGTACAGTGGGTATTTTGCTTGTTGCCAAGACCCGCAGTGTGATTTCTGTTGTTAGACCAATACTTGATAATCTTCGTGCCCAAAGGACACGGATGAGTCAAGATCTCTATTATCGGGTAATAGCGGAAGCAGGCGAATAATAGAAAACAACTTAACAGATAAACGAAAAACCATTATGAAGAGTATTTTCTAACAAACTCAATGCTTTCGCATTGGGTCCAACCCCGTAACGCTCGTGCAAAAGTCAAAAAAACTTGACTGGAGGCACGAGAGACGGAAACAGGAATCACATAGGGGGAGTTTGTGTGCGAAAGCAGCACACGACTTTAGCCGTAGTGAGTATCACTATACTCTGTGCAAACGTAGGAAGCACTTCGTTCAAATACCAAATTATTGATATGGAGACCACGACTTCTTTGGTTAAGGGAGGCGTGGAACGTATCGGTAACTCACCGTCTGCCTTCACACACGCCGTGCCGGGCAAACCTACCCGCGAAGGTAATATCGATGCCCCGACACATACCGCCGCGATTGCACACGCCATGGAACTGATTACCGATCCCGAAGTCGGTTGTTTTGAAGACTTAGGACACCTCGACGGTGTCGGGTTCAAAACCATTCTTGCCAGAGGCTATTGGCGTTCGGCACGGATTACCGAGGATGTGATCGCTGCGCTGGAGACATCCACACCGCTTGCACCGATGCACAATCCGGCGTACATCGCTTCTATCCGTGCATTTCAGGAACTGCTTCCAACGACACCCCTCGTTGCTGTCTTTGAGACGTGGTTTCACCAAACAATTCCAGATTACGCCGCCGAATTCGGTGTGCCTCGCTTCTGGGTCGAACAGCACGACATCCGGCGCTACGGCTATCATGGCGCGTCCCACCGCTATATCTCTGAACGCGTGCCGCAGCTGCTTGGACAGGAATCCGGGAAAGGGCTACGCATTATCTCGTGCCACCTCGGGGGCAGCTCATCTCTCTGTGCCATCAAAGACGGTGAATCCATTGACACCTCCATGGGCACATCGACGCAATACGGAATGATCCAGTCCACCCGTTGCGGCGAGTTAGATGCGTTTGCCGTACTCTATATGCTCGATAAAGAAGGTGTCTCTACCGACGAGATGCGCCGTCAGTTAATTGAAGATTCGGGGTTAAAGGGCATCTCCGGCACAAGTGGGGACATGCGCGATATTGAGGCAGCGACCGCAGCGGGCAACGATAACGCTCGTTTGGCATTGGACACTTATGTCTACGGCGTGAAGAAATATATCGGCGCGTACATTGCCGCACTCGGCGGCGTGGATGTAATCGCTTTTGCGGGGGGTATCGGCGAGAAAAGTGCCACGACACGCGCGAAGATTTGCGACGGACTTGAGTGGTGCGGTATCCATTTAGATAGCGGAAAAAATAGGCAAGCAACCGGCGAAGCGGATCTCTCAACAGGTAAGAGTCGCGCCAAAATTCTCGTCGTCGCTACGAATGAGGAACTCATCGTATCGCGTGAAACTGCACGGGTTTTGAAGGAGAGCAGATAAAATTCACTTACATCAAGTATTCTCGTTCGCGAAAAATTCTAATCGCAAGCCACAGTAAACCCACTGTTAGAAGGCAGATGACGAGGAGTGCGACCCATGCGGATGGCGGCGATTCGCCCAAAAAGCCTGAGATTTCGCTCCGAGGTGCCCTGTAGTCAGGGAATAGTGTGAGAAGATAATGCGCTATAGAGAGCCGCTTGATCCCCATCGGCATGTATTCAACGCCTGAAATACCTTCCCATCCCATTATGAACAGCAACCCCCATAAAACAGGATGTTTGAACTTCGCTGCCAGTGTAGCAGCCAGTGCACCGTAGGTTAACAGCGATAACGCCATCGATGCAGTATAATACAGGCTCATACCCAAGTGAAACAGGATGTTTTTGTCTAATTTTGGATGTGTCGCGACAATAATGGTTAATAGCAGATGAGACACACCTATGATGGCAAGGCTACCGACAAAGTAAGCAGCGAATTTGCTGAGCAGGACCCTCGATTTGCGGAGAGGGCGCATCTGAAGATAAGTTAACCCTTTCCCATCAACCTCGTCGGAGATGATAGCGGTCCCGTAGAAAATTGCGGATAGATTTACCAAAAGCCCATACAGCAGGAGGGTTATCATCGGGATGAACCTGTTGACGATTCCGCCGCTCCCTACTGTGAACCGGAATATAAGAGCGATCAGCAGCGATAGGCCGCATCCAAGCAGGATCAATGCAGTTCGGCGGCTCCAAAACATTTGGCGCAGTGTCACCTTGAAAAGTGCAAAATAGGAAGGGAAAATATTTGCGTTGATGCGCATTATAACCTTTAAACAATTTGGGTTTAGAATAATATTAACGCCAGTTTGATGAATCCTTTTGGATGGATTGCCGGTTCTATTTCCACATCACAGAACCGTGAATTGTAGCACAAACTGTTCGTTTGTGGGGTCTACAGCGCAAAATAACACAATATGCCACATACGCCTAACTTTTATCAAACTCACATTAATAT
>RKRO01000368.1 GCA_007571355.1 Candidatus Poribacteria bacterium
AACCTCTTCGTCCCGAACAAAATGCCTTATGCCAAAGGAAAAAACCGCCCAGATGTCCCGTGTATTCTGTGTGCAATTGTCGAAAAAAATGATACGGTTGAACGGCTTGAAGTCCATCGAACCCAACGTTTTACCCTATCGCTTAATCTGTATCCTTACAGTCCTGGGCATCTCTTAATCTTTCCGAATCGGCATATTGTTGATGTCCGGGAGATGGATCAGGAAGAGGTACAAGAACTTCATGAACTCCAATGTCTCTGTTTTGAGGTGTTGACTTGTGCCTATCAACCCCGCGGTTTCAACGTGGGTTATAATATGGGTGACGCTTCCGGTGCGAGTATCCCACATTTTCATTTACACGTTGTGCCGCGCTATCCGCGTGAATTGGGGTTTATGGACGTTATCGGTGGCGCGCGCATCATCATTGAAGACCCGAACGCGACGCAGGAAAAACTGGCACGGATATTTCGAGAAACTGACAACTCTTCACGAAAGGAAAAACCGAATGAGCACTCTCGCTTATGATCTGTTAGCTGAGAAGTTAGAAAAACAGGGAATTCAGGTAGAAACCCTCAAATCTCATCTCAAAGCGCAACATATTGAGACTCCGTCGTGGGGTTACGGTAATTCCGGCACCCGATTCGGAGTTTTTGAACAGCCCGGTGCAGCGCGAAATGCCGCGGAACGCTTGGAAGATGCAGCCACCGTTCACCGCTTTACTGGCGTTGCCCCGACTGTTGCGCTCCATATCCCATGGGATAAAACCGACGATTGGGGCGCATTGAAACAGTATGCAGCGGATGTCGGGATCGGGATCGGCGCGATTAATCCCAACGTCTTCCAAGATCAGGCGTATAAACTCGGAAGCGTCTGTAATCCAGATGCCAGTATCCGCCGACTCGCCATTGACCACATGCTCGAATGTGTTGACATCATGGAGAAAACGGGGTCTGATCTGCTGAGTTTATGGTTTGCAGACGGCACCAACTTCCCTGGTCAGTCGAATTTCAGAAAACGTAAACAGTGGATGCAGGCGGCGTTAGCCGAGGTCTACGATGCCCTCCCCGATGCCACGCGGATGCTCATCGAATATAAGTTCTTTGAACCCACATTTTACCACACCGACCTCCCCGATTGGGGGACCGCCTATCTCATGGCGACGAAACTCGGTGAAAAGGCGCAAGTCCTCATCGACTTGGGACACCACCCGCAAGGCACGAATATTGAGTTCATCGTTGCCTATCTCATAGACGAGGGAAAACTCGGCGGATTCCATTTCAACTGCCGAAAATACGCGGACGACGATCTGACGGTCGGTTCTATCAATCCACAGGAGCTCTTCCTGATTTACACCGAATTGGTTGCCGCGGAACTGGATCCCGATACAGAAACCGACATCGCTTACATGATTGACCAGAGCCACAACCTGAAACCGAAGGTGGAGGCAAGTATCCAATCTGTCTGCAATCTGCAAAAGGCGTATGCAAAGGCTCTGCTC
Organism: Candidatus Poribacteria bacterium; assembly: GCA_007571355.1. Taxonomy (GTDB): domain Bacteria; phylum Poribacteria; class WGA-4E; order WGA-4E; family WGA-3G; genus WGA-3G. The sequence goes on from RKRO01000368.1 coordinate 1,499, forward strand.
GTTGACAGAGACGCGCTCGCAGCTGCACAAGATGTTGCGGATCTGGTTGAAGCGGAGTCTATCCTCCAACGTGCTTATGAAACGGATGTGAATCCGTTATTGGAGCAGGTTCGCTTGGAGATGGGCCGCGATCCACATCCGTTGGCAGCGTATCGCCAGAGCGGTTATTATGAAAAAATCAGTGCCGCTCGTGTGGGTGGTGAAAGTCAAGGGTGGGCCTAAGAGATATGACCCAGATTAACATCGGAATTATCGGTTCGGGTGGGATGGCACGTCACCATCTCGCCCGATTCGCTCCAATGGAGACTGCTGCGGTCGCGGCGATCGCTTCCAGAAACGCGCAAACAGGCACGCAACTCGCGAAAGCACATGAGACACCCTTTATTGCTGATTGGCATCGTCTCGTTGAATGCGAAGATATAGACGGGGTCGTTATCTGCACACACAACGACAGCCACGGTGAGATTGTCCTCGCGGCGTTGCAGGCGGACAAGCACGTCTTCGTGGAATATCCACTTGCAAGTGATGTCAGCGAAGGCGAAACAGCGTTGGAACTTGCCGAAAAACGAGGTCGTGTGCTTCGCGTCTCACATCCGGAGGCAGTCTCCAACACCCATAAAGCACTCAAGCAGAAAATCGGCGAACTTGGTGATCTGCTCCTCGCCTCTTTTGTACGCCTCACGCCCGGTCGCGGGGCCCGTCCTGAAATTCTTTTTAATTTGCCCGTATCCGGTGCGCCTGCCCATTTCTTTATTTACCATATCTATCCGATTGTGGATTTCTTTGGAGATGCTGCGTCTGTGAAAAAGAACGCTGTCTACGAGGGATTAAGAGAGAATGGGCAGTATGACCGATTTGTGAACACGTTGACTGTTGAATTCGAACGTGGTGGCATCGGGCAGTGGACGTGGGCAGGCGGTATTGCCATTAACGCTGCTGAAGAGCATGAACGCTATGTTCTCACCGAAGGCACGATTAGCGACGCGGGCGGAGAGTGGCACTGCACAACCCCTGCCGGTGTGACACCGCTCTCTATACCCGATTCACCGCAGCCGACGCTGCAAGAATTGTGGATTGCTGAGATTCGGGACGCTATTCATCAACCGCCATGTTTCGCGGATGCATCGGTTGCGCTGGCGGCAGTCCGTATCAGCCTTGCATCTGGGGCATAAAGCTTGGGATCAGCAGAATCCCTCAAAAGAGGTTTCGCATTATGGCATTTAGTGATTTCAAAAGAATCTCTGAAGTCCAAGAAAGATTTAGCGTTAAATAT
>RKRO01000030.1 GCA_007571355.1 Candidatus Poribacteria bacterium
GGTTTTGTCAAATTAAATTTCAACGCCAGTTTGAAAAAAATATAAGCGGTTTCCCAAGCAGACGCACATTCGCCAAAAAAGCAAGAGATGCCCCGAAAAGCGGCGATTTTTAGAAGCCCCCCTTGATCCCCCCCTTATCAGGGGGGTAGGGCGACGCTCAGCGGAAAAGCGGCTGTTTTAAGTATTTATCAAACTCACGTTAAATTTCATGATCGTAAAGCCCGTTAAGGATTATAGTAACATCCGAAAATAAATGCACACTTATCCGAAGACAACCCCCCTGCCCCCCTTGTCAGGGGGGTAACTGTGGCGTTTTGTTTAAATTTCAGTGTATAGGTAATTGTAAACTTTACTATAAAACCCATCCCATCGAAGCGATTCCCATCTGATTCCCCCCTGATAAGGGGGGAAAGGGGGTTATCTTCGTATCCCATCTGATTCCCGCTGCTTGCGGGCGGTGAGGGGATATACCCTCTTGTTTTCGGGCATTCATGCCACTTTCGCACTTAATAAGGCGGGAGTACTGCTAATTCTGGCAATTCTATCCACTTGCGGGTCCGCCACGATTCCATGCCTTTATCTGCCAACTGCACCCCTTTCGCTCCGGCAAGGAGCGTCCAGGGGAAGGGCTCATCGGCGACGACGTGTCGCAGGAAGAGTTCCCACTGCGCTCGGAATGCGTTCTCGTAAGGTTCCTGTTCCGGTACCTTGAGCCATCCATCGGAAAATTGGATCGGTTGTTCGATGTCAGGGTTCCAGACCGGGCGCGGTGTACCGGGGAGCGGCTGAATCCAGCAATCCCGCAGCCCTGCAACCGCGGAACCGTTCAAGCCGTCCACTTGTATCGTTAGCAGATCGTCACGGCGGACTCTGACGGCCCAAGACGAGTTAAAGTGCGCGATGATGCCGTTCTCCAATTCAAATGTCGCATAAGCAGCATCTTCAGCGGTACAGGCGTACGGATTGCCTTCTTCGTCCCAACGTTGTGGGAGATGTGTGGCAGCGATACAAGAGACGCTTTTAACGGCACCGAAGAGATTGTCAATGACGTATCGCCAGTGGCTGAACATATCGAGGATAATGCCGCCCCCATCTTCGGTCCGGTAGTTCCACGAAGGGCGTTGGGTAGGGATGGCATCGCCTTGGAAAACCCAATAGCCGAACTCACCACGGACAGCGATAATTTTCCCGAAGAAGTCAGCGTCTATCAAACGTTTGAGTTTCTGAATGCCGGGGAGCCAGAGTTTATCCTGAACGACCCCGTTTTTGAGTCCTGCTTTTGCTGCCTTCTCGTAGAGGCGGTATGCGGCCTCGGTTGTCGTAGCGGTCGGTTTTTCACAATAGATGTGTTTTCCGGCGGTTATTGCGGTTTCGACTGCGTCGACGCGGCGTGACGTGACCTGCGCGTCGAAATAGACGCTATAAGCGTCGTCGGCGAGGGCAGCGTTGAGGTCTGTGGTCCACTTTTCAACACCAGTCGTTTCGGAGAGTTTCTCCAGTTTCGCCGGGTTCCGTCCGACGAGATACGGATCGGGCATGATAACTTCACCGTCACCGATGGGGATGCCGCCCGCTGCTGCGATTGCTAAAATGGAGCGGATGAGGTGTTGGTTGGTTCCCATCCTGCCGGTGACACCGTTCATGAGAATACCGACGCGATGCGTTTTTTCAGTCTGATGGGTCATAGATAGTCCTTTGGTTGTCAGCCGTTAGCGGTCCGCTAACAGTGGATGTCTACTGCGCGGGTTCTGTGCATTGGGGGGCTGCGCCTTCGGGGAGTGGTGGTGCGTCAACACCGGCTTTTGGAAGCGTACCAGCGAGTTCCTGTTTCCAGTGCGCCACATCGCCCGCGGGTCCATAGCAGTAGACCATCTGCATCGGCGTGTCGCTGGTGTTCGTCAACTGGTGGAAAACCCATGAAGGGATAAAAACAGTCTGACCTGCCGAGAGGGTTTGACGCTCCTCGCCGAGACACATCTCCCCTTCGCCTTCAACGATGAAGTAAATCTCCTCCTGTTCGTGGTTGTGCCACGGTACCTGTCCACCGTTGGGTTCTAAAACCACGAACCCCATACAGAATTCGCCTATCTGGATCGGGGATGCACCACCGACGAGGTTTTTCGTCCGCCTACGGGCGGGATAGGTGCGCCCTTCAATTTCATTTACGTCTGCGATTAACATATATGTTGTCCTTTCCAAGGTTTTTGTCCGGTCATCCATTGCCCAAAAAAAGATATCGATCGGAGCTTGTTCCAGCAATGTTGTGTTGTTTTGAAAACCACGAGCCCAACTCGCTCCTATAGAAGATCTAATGATCTTACGCAAAAAGTTCTGCCACCTGACAGGAGAATCCCTTAATAACGTTCTCACCAGTGAGCGTGTCCTTTCGGGTGAGGAGCGTGATGTCTGTCTCCGAACGATAGACTGTCACCGTTTTGGATCGCGGTTTAAGCACCCATACCAGTGGGGTACCTGCCTCAAGATAGGCGAATACCTTTTCCTCAACCTGATGTAATGCATCTGTGCGAGAAACGACTTCAACAGCGAGATCCGGAGGGATTGGAAATGCTTTGCTGAGATCATCAGGCATCCGTGCGTTTGAAAGAAACGCAATATCTGGCATTAGAACGCGCTCCCCCACCCGGAAACCTGTATCCGGCATATATACATCCCCCAATTGATTTTCGCGAACGTATACCCCTAAAGGTAAAAACAGGTTTGTACTAATTCTACCGTGTTCTGCTGATGTAGGGGGCACTGGTATCAAT
>RKRO01000029.1 GCA_007571355.1 Candidatus Poribacteria bacterium
GATGACAATAGTAAACTCGGCAGCGGGAAAGAGAAGCAAGACAGACTCTCTAAACTCGTCGCTATCTTCAACGACCTCGACTTAAGCGCGAACCGAGCCGCGGGAGACGACCTCTTGGGCGATGCTTATGAATATCTCATGCGGCACTTCGCCACTGAATCCGGGAAAAGCAAGGGGCAGTTCTACACACCGGCTGAAGTTTCCCGTATCATGGCAAAGGTGATCGGCATCGGACCGGATACTTCACAGGATCATACGATTTATGACCCCGCTTGCGGTTCGGGTTCACTGCTCCTCAGAGCAGCTGACGAAGCACCCCGGGGGCTGAGTATCTACGGACAGGAAAAGGACAATGCCACCCACGCACTCGCACGGATGAACATGATCCTCCACGACAACGTCACTGCCGAACTCCGGCACGGGAACACGCTCGCCGCACCGGATTTTACGGAGAACGATAGGCTCAAGACCTTCGATTTCGCTGTCGCCAATCCGCCTTTCTCTGACAAAGCCTGGACCAACGGTCTTAACCCAGATAACGACATTTACAACCGTTTTGCGTACGGCACTCCGCCCGCCAAAAATGGCGATTATGCCTTCCTGCTCCATTTTATCGCATCCCTGAAAAGCAGCGGCAAAGGGGCGATTATCCTACCTCACGGTGTCCTCTTCCGCGGCAACAGGGAGGCAGACATCCGCAGGGAGCTCATCCGCCGCGGTTTTATCAAGGGCATTATCGGTCTACCCGCAAACCTGTTCTACGGGACAGGTATCCCCGCATGTATCCTCGTGATTGACAAAGAGAACGCCCACGTCCGAAATGGCATCTTTATGATGGAGGCAAGTAAAGGGTTCATCAAAGACGGCAACAAAAACCGCCTCCGCGCACAAGACATCCATAAAATCGTCTGCGTCTTCAATAAACAGACAGAATTACCGCGCTACTCGCGCATGGTGCTGACCGCTGAAATCGCAGACCCTGCGAACGCCTACAACCTCAATATCCCACGTTACATTGACACCAGCGAACCGGAAGACCTGCACGATCTCAACGCCCATCTCAACGGCGGCATCCCCAACAGAGATATAGATGCCCTTGACAACTATTGGCAGGTGTTCCCAACACTGCGCGCCGAGTTGTTTACTCCCGCAAGCGAAGAGAGGTTACCCCCCTTGAGAAGGGGAGCAGAGGGGTTATCTCCCACAAGCAAAGAGGCAGAGAGGTTACCCCCCACAAGTAAAGAGGCAGAGGCGTTATCCCTCACAAGCGAAGAGAGGTTACCCCCCTTGAGAAGGGGGGCAGGGGAGTTATCCCCCACAAGCGATGGGGCAGAGAAGTTACCCCCCTTGAGAAGGGGGGCAGGGGGGTTATCCCCCGCAAGCCAGGGGAGCGGATACAGCCACGTGCGCGTAGAACCACAGCAGATAAAAACCACTCTCCTCTCACACAATGCGTTCATTGCCTATCAAGCACGCGTTACCGCTCGCTTTGATGCATGGTGGACAGCACACGAGTCAGGCCTCCGCAGCATTGGGGATGCAACGCATCCCAACGTAGATCCTACGATAACCCCCACACCCCCTCGTAGGGGCGAGGTCTCCTCGCCCGATCAACCCGGCGTAGGTTCTACGATGTCCGCCACAATCCCTTGTAGAGGCGAAGTCCCCTCGCCCGAACACACCAACGTAGATTCTACAATTACCCCCCCCCCCCCATTTTTGTTAAGTAGTTTTAACAATCGCCATAAGCCTAAGACAGTTATTGACACCCTCTCAGAAGAACTCCTCACACAGTTCACCGACCTGCCCTTGCTTGACGCTTACGATGTCTACCAAAAACTGATGGACTATTGGGACGAAACAATGCAGGACGATGTCTATCTCATTGCAACAGACGGATGGGTGAAGGCATCAAAACCGCGTGGTATCATTGAGAATAAACAGAAAAAGATTAAAGAAATCGCGGACCTCGTTGTGAAGCGCAAGAAATACAAGATGGACCTGATTCCACCAGCGTTGATCGTTGCCCGCTATTTCGCCGAGGAACAAAACGATATTGAGATGTTGGCAGCAAAGCAAGCGACTGCTGCGAGTACATTAGACGAATACATTGAAGAACACACCGGTGATGAAGGTTTGCTCGCCGATGCTGTCAACGACAAAGGCAGTGTCACAAAAACCAGTGTGCAGGCACGCCTCAAAGCACTCAAGCCCGATTTAATAATAAGACATCCTGAAATGCAAGAGAACGACGAGGAACGGGAGGCTCTTGAACACTGCCTCTCCCTCCTTGACGCGAAGTCTAAAACTGACAAAGCCGTCCGAGATGCCCAACTCGCCCTGGATACGCAGGTGCTGGCACACTACGCCGCGCTTACCCAAGACGAAATCAAGACGCTTGTGGTTCAGGATAAATGGCGCGCCAACATTCAAGCCGCAATTACAGGCGAGGTGCAGCGGTTGACACAAGCACTGACCGAACGCGTGAAGGAATTAGAAGAACGTTACGCGCAACCGTTGCCAAACCTTGTAAATGCAGTAGAAGAATTTCGCATAAAAGTTGATGCACATCTGCAAAAGATGCTGGTAGGTCGGGTAGAGTGAAACGAAACCCGACATAAAAAGCTGAGGCACATCTCCAAAAGATGGGAGTGAATAATATGGGTAATCAGCAAACATTTAGCGGTGAATGGGAAACAAAGCGGTTGGGGGAAATTGGTGAAATCTCTGGCGCGGGCGTTGACAAAAAAGTTAATCCTAACGA
>RKRO01000369.1 GCA_007571355.1 Candidatus Poribacteria bacterium
AAAAAAAAATCGTACTGACGACTGATAACGATTAAAACCTAATCCTGAGAGACATGCGGTGGCTGCCGCCCAATGCGGGGTGATTCGTAAACGCGTAGTCTAACCCTGCGCCTGCACCCGTAACGAACCGTAGGTTCAATCCGACACCTGCCGTTAACCGCCGAACGCTTTCAATCCCCTTGCGCTCATCAAAGCCGATACGCAGCGAAAGCAGATCGAAGAGCGTCCATTCGGCACCTCCGTGCAATTCAACACCCTCCTTGATATAGGTATCCAAAGCCAAGATAAGTGTGCTACGAAAGATAGCAAGTGCATGCGTCGTCGCAATACCGATTTTTAGATTCGGCGATATTGTCTCGGTGTGTGAGGTCAAGTTTGCCGATGGCGGAGGCGTGTTCCAATAAATTTTTGTCCGAAATGCGTCGCTCGCTTGCAATCCGAGCGTTAGTTGATGCGGTTTCTCAGCAGATGTCGTTGCCACGAAACCGATGTCAGCACCACCGCCGATGGCGTTTGTGGTCCGATAGCCGCTCATATAGAGCAGCTTAAGCGTACCACCCAGATGGAAATCGACACCACTAAAGGAGGGAATTGTCCAGCCAGAAGAGAGGAGGAATGCGTTGTCTGTATTGTTAAAAGTCCCGATGACTTGGGGACGGTTCGTCGGTCCAACAGGCCGACTCACGACCGGCAGACTGGTGATCGGAATATCGTTAACACCAACACGTAGCCAACTGACACCGATCGCGCCACGATCTTTCAGCGGGTGGACGTAACTCACAAAATTGTAAGCATCCTGTTCGTTAAGTGTGGAATGCATGAAACTGACCTCATATCGGGTCAGCTGCCCCAACCCCGCAGGATTCCAATAAGCTGCGTAAGCGTTATCGCTTAACGCTGTCCCTGCGCCCCCCATAGCGAGCGCGCGCGCACCGACACCAAGCGTCAGGAACTCCGCCGTATATTTCGCATCCACGGACTGGATACCAACAGACGACACAATTATAAGCACAATGAGGTATATTAGACAATTTTTTATAATTTTCAACATGCGTCTCTCAACATTCGGTTATCCGGAATAACCATTAGCGGTCAGTCGTCAGCAAGGACGTATTGTGGTTGTCGTGCACCCCCCCCATACTACAACCGTTACTGAAAGCCGACTGCTGATGGTTTCCAAAGCCATTAACGCAACTTCATCATTTTGAGTATCTCGGTAATGTCTTTTTCACCTTCACGTTTAATCTGGAGTTTAGCATAGTAAACGCCGTTTGCCACCTCAACCCCATCCGCGTCTCTACCATCCCACTCTACCATCAAGAACCCGGGAGTCGCCGGGATAGAGAGCTCTCGAATCATTCGTCCGCTTAACGTATAAATTTTTAGGACGAGCGAATCCGCCGGTGCCGTTAATTCACACGTGAGCGTCGTTTTACGCGGAAACGGATTCGGATAATTCAGAAACGATAGCAGCTGCAAGTTGTCGTGAACTCGGAACGTGATACGTTTTGTATCAGTGTTCCCGTGTACATCGCTTGCTGTCAACCGCAGTTCATACTCACGTGGTTCAAGTGCTGGTGATGGATATGTCAAAACGAGTTGATTCGAGCCGGGCTGGTGCGTCAGTTGATATGCCTCTGGCGCAATCCGTTCATATTCACCAGACACCCTTCCAAGTTCTAACAACAAGGGTCGAGTGAGATAATCGAGGCCACTCGGGTCGGTTAATGTTGCACCGATAAGCGGCTCAGGATCTGTCGCATCACCGGGAACAAAGTGCTGCTGGTTCCCAATAGTGAGTTGAATATCTGGTGGGACGGTATCATCGCTGTAAATGAGCGTGATCGGTCCGAGTCTATCAGTCGTAGCCCGAATGGTTCCGAGAGGTCGAGTTTCAAAACGGAATCTATCCCCCGGTGTAAATGGGCGCTCGCCTTGAGTCAGTTGAAGACGTAAACCGTAGGGTTCATAGAAGAACGGTTGCCCGACTGTCCCACGAAGCGGCGTACCCTCAGATGCGGAACGTAGCACACCCGTTCTCTCGCCTTCAATCTGAAATTCGGTGCTTGTAGGGAAAAAGACAATCCATCGGTCTTCAGGCATATTTGTGTCTGATGGCAGTTCAATATAACTGATAGTGCCAGTTCCCCGATTGGTATCTCTGAAACCCGATGCATGCCAGCTTAATTCTTGTTGTAACGGATCTTCAACATTCAGTCCGCCTTCTGGTGTTTGGCTGAGCACTGTTACGTTAAATGTCCAGACATCGCCGAATACGAACGTTTTTTCAAAGTCCTGTTCTATATCAAGTGCGAATCCGTGTGTCCAGTTGGGATAGTTTAAACTGAAATTTGCGAGTTGATCTGCTGACGCAATCAGCTCCAATACCCCAAGTTCCTCTGGATCGTTTACGCCCTCTGCAAAAGGTGCGTGAAAAACACGGTACGTGCGGGGTCCTGTAAAAAAGAGGACGTATTTGCCAGTCCGCGTACCTTCAGGTTGGATACGCACATTCCGGAGCTGCCCGCCGCCGCCGTTCTTATCACTAATGTTTGTTGCTTGCATGCGCTGTTGCATGGCACCCGCAGCGTCAGTTAAATACTGAGAAGGAAGCCGCGTCCAATAACCAAGTGCTGGATTAAACATATAGACACCCATCTCGCGTGCCCGCGCAACAACTGCCGCGTCAAGTGTGCCTGTGACATCTAACCCTCCGGTGCCCGCCTCCGAACTTCCCAAAACCTCTTCGGCAAGCTGCATTCTAAGGATTCCATAGTCGAAATTCAGATCGATGGCAAGATGGTTGTCGGAAACCTTAAAAAGGTTTTCCGATAAATTAGAGTCCGCTTGCTGCTTGTTATGCTGCTGACTGTTGATTGTCAATTCATATCCGTAGGTAGAAATGCCCGGTAGCGGTGCGCGCTTCGGTTGTCCGTTTTCGTTAAATATCCCACTTGTAATCGTGTTTAGCGTAATCGGTTGCGTGGGTAGGGGCTGGGTTACCGAGTCCCTACGCTCAGCCGGTCCGATAGCAGCGAACTGTTGCGCATCTAAAGAACGGACTGATAGCAATACCACATCCTGAAACGCACCAGGTGGCACCCTAACGGTGCAGTTTCCATCCAAACTGACAATTTGACCTGAAGCAGCACCGACCGCTCCAACATCAACAGAAATCCGGCGATAGGCGATATTATCCTCTTCTTCATTCTCAACAACGTCACCAGGACGATCTGCTTCTGTTGCTGTCGCATCAATATAAACAAATATGTCGTGTATACCGGGACGCAACGGATCCGTTAGATTTAAAGTTGCTGTCGCAATCGGTAATGTGTTCAAAGGATCGAGCTCATAAACATCTTTCCGGTCGGATGCGTCTCCCGAATTCGCCAACGGCGTGCGCTGTATCCAGTCTCCGGGTTGTATTCGCGTGGTTCCAAGAAGTGCGGCATCCCTGTCCACAAGCATATCCTCGTCAACATCTGGGTTACCATTGAAAAAACTGATTTCGACTGGGGTTTCTATATCAGTGCCTTCTACCTGAACATCTGTTGCCAGAAACCACTGTTTTCGCTCAGCATTGTAGCCGTAACGAATCATATCAGACCTCTGCACCTGTACAACAGAGAGATTCGGGTAGGCATAAGGATAATATTGCAATCTATCACTTACGGTGATATTGCCGTCGGCATCTGTGACCTGAATATCGTATCGGACAGCGGCACCGTCTGTAGGTGCATCTAACGGTTCAGGTGTTGTCCACCACTTGTCTTCGCTTCCTTGAACGAGACGTACAGTTTCCCATTGGCGAGTCCCTGAATTCCGCCACTCCAAAACCACTAAAAGCGGCTGATCACTCTCATCCGAAATCTGAACAGAGATACGAAATTTGTCATCACCGACCAATTCGGGGCGGATGTCAAGAATTTTAGGGACATTGACAGTAAATCCATCGCCACCGACAGCGACCGTTGTATCGCCCTGCGCGTAATATTCAACGTGCGCATCGCCACTGGCAATGTTTTGAGGAACGGTGAAAGTCACAGCCGGATATACACCGCGGCTCACAGAAAGCGTCTTCGTCAAGACAACATCACCCGTGTAGTATTCAACCGGACCTGCGACCCCTTGAGAAACAGCTGTCTTGCCGGGAAATACAGCCTTGACGGTGAGCGTTCCATCAAAATCGGTATTTTTAACGAATCGTTTCTTCTGATTTAATGCATCGTAATTAGCATCCAGAACGTGCCCGGGTGCTATCCGGAGCGTATCCCCTGGTGCAACCGTCTTCGTTTCAATAGTAGGTTGAATCTCGCCATTAGCGATAGCCATCTGTAAAGCCGGATCCCCAAAGAGTGTATACTCTAACATGACATCAATCTGTCCAGTCCCCTCCGTGATCAAAAGTTCGGTTTTTGAGTCAAAGCTCAGAGGTCCGAGTTGTCGGACGTTCCGTTTAAAGAGCATATCAAAGATGATACGGTTGAGTGCGTCGTTCCCGCTGGCGTAAGTGAGGCGTGTGGCACTCAACATCCCGATAATACCACCTCTCTCCTTACGCAACAATTGCTCCGCCATGCTCGGTTGCCCTGGCTCATCAAAATAGCCGTTGTAGCAGCTGAGCACCAACATGAAGGGGATCCTATCTGTCTCTGCGACCTGCTCAACAGATAGGTTGTCAAAGATGATTTCGTGTGCCCAGACAGTTCGCCCGCCGTGTCCGGCGTACTGGGCAAGTACAGCACCCTCTCCGAGTGCTTCAATTATCATATCCTTAGCGAGGCGTTGCGGATGGACATCAAAGTCATCAGGTTTTGCCTCTACTTCATCCGTAATATCCTCAAGGAAAATTTCGACCGTCTCGTATCCCAATCGGGTATGGTCCTTCGCGATTTCATCAAGACTCTTTTTAAATATAAAATCTCCAGAATTGCTAACTTCGTCATCAGCAACAGAGATAATTCTTCGCCGCCAGTCGCCATTCGGGGGTGCCTGCTCGTAAGCCAAGATTTTACTAACGACAGCCTCAGCCTCACCAACCGTTTCAACGGTCAGTCTACCGATATAAAAATCTGTGAATTCATCGTGTCCAGAGACGGTCGCATACCAGTGATCTGAGGCTGTACGTCCGAAGGAATCCGTTCGGATGTAGTGCGTCGGGATATAACCATCAAGCTCAGGCGGTTCAGCGTGGATTTCCGTATCAACACCCCGAAAATCGTAGGTACCATCGCCGAAGAGGACAACGTAGCTCAGTGCGGGGGGTGCCCAGGACTGATACGCGTGCGTTAGGAAGTTCTTGATCGCCTTTGGGCTGACACTCCCATCCCCATAAGTGTTATAAATATCGTCAGTGGTGACGACCTTTGTTCGGTATCCGCCGCCGCCAGAAGTGGCGCGCCACGCGGCTAACCGTTCTGCTGCAGACAGGAATTTCGGATGTGTCACAACCAAATAATCGACACCGGAAGGAGATGCCAAATCCGATGGCGCGACAACTTCAACGCGCTGAGGCTGCCGTAACGCGGTATCAGAAACCGCAATAAACTGTGCGCTTCGGGTATCAAGCACTTGGAACAACGCGTTATATAAATCAGGGCGAGCAGGCGTTGACTCTACGGTAATGCCCTGCATCCGAGCCGTGAGGTGTGTCCCGTCTGTTTCAAATATGTGAATCCCCGAGTCTCGAAACGCCTCAATTCTGTATTGGAGTTTACGTCCGCCCGGAGGCTGTGTTCGTGAAGTATCATCTTCGGTAGGCGACCTAAACCACAACTCATCGGCAACTGCCCGGAAAAGACGGGTATACTCAACAGAGAAACGGTTGAGATAGACATGATACGGATACCGAGTGGTGTCCTCATCAACATTGTAATCGACACGTGCAAGAGACAGAACGTTCTGTTCGCCGTTTTCGCTACTGTTCTTAAAGGTATCCCACGTACGCAAAGTCCGATCGACGGTGATAGAATCTTGACTGTCCCACTCAGCGACATCAATTCGGACACCGTTGATGGCAACCAAAATTTCGTGTTCAACCGGTGTTCCCCCTTGTAAATCGACAGAGATCTGTGACGGATCGAAACTCTTTGCGACATCATACAGCGGAAACTCAAGGCGCATCTCAGCACCATCACCGCCGTTTTTAATGCCGTCCCAGTACCAGAAGTCGAGTGAAGCAAACCAGTCGTGTTTATCGCCATCGGTATAAGCGAATTCAAGGTTATTTGTCAGATAATCCTCTTCAAAATGAACTTTAGACCGGAAAGTCGGAACTTGTGTCGCCGTTGGATCCGTCGGACTGGCAGTGACTTGTGGCACTCGACTCAAAATGCGCTGACTGTTGTCAACTGTAAGCCAATAGACATTCCAACGACTATACGGACTCTTCGGTTTATGTCCCAAAAAAAAGATAGCGTCTTTATGATCAAACCTTTTGTCCGCTGCACCACTGACATAGATGGGCACATCTCTATTCCCGTGCATGAGCCGGAGCCTTGCCGGGTTAGCCCCTATAAGTTCTACGCCCCAGTCGCGTGCAAGGGACTCCGCAGTTACAGCATAGACACCTGTCTCTTCAATGAGCAGTTTATAACGCGTTATATTGCCTACATTCGAAACAAGGGACGGTGCTGCAGGCACCACAGGTCGGACCGCCCGAAAATGCGCGGCTTGTTCCGCATTGAGGAGTTGACGCGAGAATGCCTGCTCAAAAACCTCCGACTCGGAAACTATCGGTGTAGGAGAGGTAGACATCACATCTTGGTTTCTACCAATGACCCCTGACTGCTGACGGTTTCCATTGGAAAATCGGATGTTCACTGTGAAGCGCGAATATAAACGCAACTGCCGAGTTTTTGGGAAATACTGCACGGGGTATAGGGCTAAAGCGATGACACGTTGGCTCCGAATATAACCTTCCCGTACGATGCGAGCAAGCGGCATCCCCGGATACGACGCATCTCCAACATTTGACCTGTAAGCACTTCCACTTTCTTCCCAACGCTGCGATGCCGCGTGTTGTGAGTGTTTTTGCTGCGGTGTTTCTTCAAGTCGATGCACATCAAAAATTGGGACAGGCACCAAACGTACACCGCTGCGCGTTTCATAAGGTGCAGCTGAAACATCAATGCCTTCAATGTCGGTTGTCGCCGGTATACCAAGCAGAAGGCGTGTAACCGGAATCTTCGGATTACCAGGGGCACTTGTGAAACGGGAGTCTGCGTACTGTACTTCGTGGTAGCGGATATTGTCGCGGATGACTTCAGAAACAGCAAAGTCGGATAAGGTAAACTGAACTGTGATGCCGTCGGTCGATGTAACTTGGGTAACGCGCGCCGACGCGCTAAAAACCATTAAAAAAATAAAGAGTACGGAAATACTTAATCCGAGACTCACTCGCCATCGATGCCTTGAAAATAACTGCATTTTTTATGGGTTCCGGTAGTTTCTATTTTAGGCTTAGGAACTGTCAGTACGCTGACAGCGTTCGCTCTCAGTTAACAGGGATCCATCGAGTTATTAGGATGGACAGCTCCTAACTGAAAACCTTAATGAAAACCATTAACTCTGTTAACTGACTTTCAGGATAATTTTACCGAAATTGCGGTTCGCTTCCATATACATGTGTGCCTGTTGCACTTCTGCGAACGGAAAAACGGTATCAATAATAGGTTGAAGGACACCGCGTTTTAATTCTGGCAACCACCGATCAATAAAACGCTGCGTGATCGCAATTTTTTCGTCGATAGATTGCGGTCGCATGACTGAGCCGATAATCTTAAGCCGATGGCGCATCAGCGTACCAAGATCTATTTCTGCGGTTGCGCCACCGATCAATCCGACTTGTAAGAGCCTGCCTTTTGTTTTGAGTATGGAAAGGTTCCTTTTGAGGTAGGGCGCGCCGATAAAATCCAAAACGACATCAACGCCTTTTCCATCCGTTAAATGTTCAATTTCAGCGACGAAATTTGTTGTTTTGTAGTTGATACCCTCTATCGCTCCGAGTGTTTTGCATTTGTAAATCTTTTCCGATGTGCCAGCAGTGACGAAGACGTTAGCACCGGCATGATGAGCAATTTGAATGCCAGCAGTGCCAACACCGCTGCCACCGGCGTGAATTAGAATTGTTTCGCCAGCCGATAACTCTCCCAAAGTAAAGATGTTCTCGTTTGCAGTAAAGAATACTTCTGGAACCGCAGCGGCTTCTTCAAAACTCCATCCATCCGGTATAGGCATCGCCATTCGGTAATCAATAATTGCCTGCGACGCGTAACCACCACCACCGACGAGTCCAAAGACGCGATCCCCCTCAGATACACTTTCCACAGCATCTCCCATTGCCGCAACGGTCCCGGCAATTTCCAAACCGAGTATCTCCGATTCACCGGATGGCGGTGGATAGCCACCTCGCCGTTGGATCAGGTCAGCACGATTTAGGGCAGTGGCATGGACATCCACTAAAAGTTGTGTCGCTGTCGGTATCGGAGCCGGGACTTCGCTTACCCGCAGCACCTCCGGTCCGCCATCCCCTATTCTAATGATCGCTTTCACCCATTTACCCCTCTTATCTATTTTGTTTGTTGCGAATAGGCACCGCTTTTCTTCAAAAAATTACGGTTTTAAATATCCTATGAGTTCTTCTAATTTACAGTTGCAAACGCACCCTGAGTGCTACCAGTGGAACACAGAAGGAACTGGAACGGTTCACTGAGCTCTGGTGTTTTTTACTCCTGTATTGGAAGAACTCCAATTGCTGCATAAAGCGCAGAGGCGACAACAATTACGCACAAACAAAGTATCCCTGATATTGTCAGAAACAGTTTCATCGGTTATCCTCCAGCATTTTGCGATGTCTGACTTCGTTATAGATGCGATCCAAGTGTTCTTGGTTTTTCGGGGGCCACGGAACGTCTTCTGGAAGTCCCACTTCCTCACGGCTAATAGGGGCCGGTTTCTCATCGAGAATATTATCATCCGCATCAACGTAGATAACTTTCCAACCTCTCGGGTGTTTTCCCTTAAATAAAATGTCAAATTCCTGTTGATCAGAGAGTGGGTTACCGGTAAAAGAAGCAGTTCCCCGACCTCGATGCACACGAACGGTTTTACCATAAACAGGGATAATGGTATCCCCGTTTGGTCCTAGAAAAAGAACGCGACGCACTTGCGGATCTGTTTGCCTTGCAGCTTTGAGTTGTTGGCGTTCCCATATTTTTCTATCAATATACGCATTTTTGTAAGTTTCCCAATCGTCAGTCGGGGGAATGCCGAATCTTCCAGATACCCATTTCTCTGGTTGATTTTCAAGACGGGCTAAATTCCAACGCACCGACATATAAAGAGAATAATCGCCGAAATGTTCAATAGTGGCGCCTTTCTCAAGGAGCATCTGAAGCCACTCAGCCTGAGAGTACTTCTCATCTATCTC
>RKRO01000028.1 GCA_007571355.1 Candidatus Poribacteria bacterium
AAGACAATAAATAAAAAGGAGAATTTATGAACATTACTGTCAAAACCGGTGGGTTCAGTCAAGAACAAGCCGATGTTATCGCCATCGGTGTGTTGGAAAACCCAGATTTCTATAGCGCACCACTCCAAACCATAGACCAAGCCCTCGGTGGGCGCATACGCGAATTGATAAACCTCGGTGATTTCACAGGCAAGTTGAAGACCACGGCTTGGCTCTACACAAATGGAACGATCACCGCGCCGCGTGTACTCTTGGTCGGTTTGGGTGAATATCATGACCTCACCCCTGAAAAGGTACGTCAGGCAGCTGGGCACGCCGCCCGAACAATTCGGGATATGGGCTTAAGAAACGCAGCAATTCCGATGCCGATCGAAGCGACACCTGAGATGATACAAGCCGCAACGGAGGCGTGCATCCTTTCGCTTTATCAGTTCGACGAACATAAAACAGATAACGACGATGATGAGGAAAAGAAAAAGCTTGAAGCACTAACGTTCTTAGCTGAAAACGATCAAAGCCAGGCGACTGTGGCAGAGGCAGTGCAACGCGGAGAATTGATAGCCAACGGCACACTCCTCGCTCGCGATTTGAGCAACCAACCGAGTAACCACCTCACACCGACACAGTTGGCTGAAAAAGCGGAAGCAGTGGCAGAAGTAGCGGGACTTCGCTGTGAAATCTTCGATAAAGCGACATTGGAAGAAAAAGGGTTCCGGACGCTTCTGGCTGTCGCACAGGGGAGTGCCGAAGAGCCGCGGTTCATCATCTTAGCGTATACCCCGGATGGCGAAGGGCAGGATACGGTTGTCCTTGTCGGAAAAGGGATCACTTTTGATACAGGCGGGATCTCACTCAAAGGTGGAAGCGGTATGCACGAAATGAAACACGATATGTCCGGTGCTGCCGCAGTCATCGGTGCAATGCAAGTGATCGGGCATCTCAAACCGAACGTCCGAGTCATCGGTATCGTCGCCGCAACCGAAAATATGCCGAGTGGTACGGCTATTAAACCCGGTGATGTCGTCACCTCTTACGGGGGCAAAACAATCGAGATTCTCAACACCGATGCTGAGGGAAGACTGGTATTAGCAGATGCGCTCGGATGGTCGGCGCAGTATAACCCGAAAGGTGTTATCGACTTAGCCACGCTCACCGGTGCTGTGATTACCTGCTTAGGACACATTGCAGCCGGCGCGATGGGAACAGATACGGAACTCATGGCGAAAGTGAAATCGGCGGCTGTAAAGACACATGAGCGGGTATGGGAATTACCGCTTTGGGACGATTACGATGAAGGCGTTAAAAGTAAAGTGGCGGATGTCCAGAACATCGGCGACGGCACTGCTGGGACAATCGCAGGGGCTGCGTTCTTGAAGAAGTTCGCAGAAGGTTATCCGTGGGTGCACCTGGACATCGCTGGCACTGCTTGGGGTGTGAAAGGCTCCACGTATATCCCTGAAGGTGCGTCTGGCTACGGCGTGCGATTGTTGGTCCAGTTGGTTGAGGATTGGTAGATTTAAGAGTTGTCGATTGTCAGTTATCAGTTAAAGAAGGCTCTGATAACTGACAATCGACAATTTCTATCCTTCAGATCGGATTTGAATTAACTTATTAACAGCGTGAATATATGCCCGCGCACTTGCTTCGATGATGTCCGTACTTGCCCCGTGTCCAGTGATGATATGTCCGTTGTCCTGTACCTTCAATGAGACTTCACCGATAGCGTCTTCGCCTTCGGTTACGGAACGGATCTGATAGTCAACGAGGTTCAGTTGAATGTCAACAATATGACCAATCGCTTTAAACGCCGCATCGACGGGGCCATCACCAGTGGACGCTTTTTCAACGATCCCGTTTTCTGTCCGAATACCGACTGTGGTTGTCGGCGAAATTTTCGTTCCGCTGACGACTTGGATATAATCGAGTTCAAAGATAGCCGGGATGGCGCGAATCTCATCGCTCATGATGGCCTCAAGGTCAGCGTCTTGTATCGACTTTTTCTTATCTGCGACCTTTAGGAACCTTTCATAAACCTTGTCTAACTGTTCTCCTTCTACTTCATAGCCGAGTTCACTGAGCCGATGCCTGAGTGCGTTGCGTCCTGAACGGGGACTGAGGACCAGTTGACTCTCTTTCCAGCCGATCTCTTTCGGATCAATGATTTCAAACGTCACCCTCGATTTAATGATACCGTCTTGGTGGATGCCGGAACTGTGAGCGAAGGCGTTCGCCCCGACAATCGCTTTGTTCGGTTGTACGGCGATTCCCATCGTTCGGCTGACACGTCGGCTAATCGGGACAATCTCTTTGGCATTAATTTCGGTATAATAGTCTTTAAAATAGTCACGCCGGGTTCGGATCGCCATAACGACTTCTTCAAGTGAAGTATTTCCGGCGCGTTCTCCGAGTCCATTGATCGTGCATTCCACCTGCCGCGCCCCTTGCTCAACTGCGATGAGACTATTCGCGACTGCGAGTCCGAGATCGTTATGACAGTGGACACTAATGATAGCATCGTTGACATTCGGGACATTTTCCATGATGCTTTTGATGAGGTTACCGAATTCTGTTGGGACTGTCCATCCGACGGTCTCTGGAATATTAATGACGGTCGCGCCCGCAGCGATGGTCGATTCAACGACTTCGTAAAGAAAGGCTAATTCTGTCCGCCCCGCGTCCATCGGTGAAAATTCCACATTTGCATCTGGGTGCCCTTCACAGAGGCTCTTTGCGTAAGCGACAGCATCGGTTGCCATC
>RKRO01000351.1 GCA_007571355.1 Candidatus Poribacteria bacterium
TCGTGACAACATGGGAACAGTCTTTAGAAAGACCTCCGGGCTTGGGTATGAACGAACAACAGCCACAACCACAGCGAGGCAATCGATAGACGATGCCAATGAACCCGTATCGTATCGTATCGCGCTACTCGGTTTTCTTTTCGGATTTGTTACGTTAGTTGTATGCTTAGCAGTCGCAGGCATCACCACATGGGTCGCTGTCGTGACGCTGCTCTCTATCTTTATCACATCTATTGTGCTAACTTGGATGGTCGTCAACGGCGGATTGTTGCTCGTCCAGGCTCCCTTTTTCCCATCAGAATATATTGACATTACTTTGGGGGCCAACGCTGTCGGACAGAAGAGTTTGGCGGTTCTGAGTTTCCAACGCACCTTCCTACGGGATTGGGGCGAGTTTATGATGCCGAACTTCCTGCACAGTTTCAAGGCAGCAGATGAAGTCCGACTCGCACGCCGACGCATCGTACCAATTCTGGGCATCGCAATTGTCGTCGCAATTCTTATTTCTGTTTATGCCTCTTTGACACTGATATACGGCAAAGGCGCCCTCTTTTTACAGAGCTGGTCTTTTGTCACCGCCCCGAGAAACTATTTCCAACGGATGAACAATCTTATCCAATTTCCTGTTGAAACAAAATGGGCTGAGGTTTACAGTATGATTGCTGGTGCTGGGTTTACTGCCTTTATGCTCTGGATGCGGCAAAACTTCGTCTGGTGGTCGTTGCATCCGATCGGCTACCTGCTCGGAGCGACATATCCGCCGTTTCATCTCTGGTCGTCTATTTTAGTGGGGTGGTGCATTAAGTACACGGCACTTAAGTTCGGCGGTGCCGCAACGTATCGGAAGATTCGACCCATCGCGTTCGGCTTGATTTTCGGCGAGTACGTAATGGTCGGATTATGGATGATCGTCGGATTTTTCACAGGCATCGGTTATTTCGCGCTCCCATCGTGACCTATAGAGGAACGCAAACCTGACCGCTCAAATTAAAAGGGCATCTAAGAGGACATCACATTATGCACGCCAATAAAAACAAACTCACGACTCCATGGAAAGAACGTGCAAAAACGCGACACACCGTCGTCGGGATTCGGACATGGCACGTCAATTTAAACCCGCGCGCAATGCCGAGTCTCGGATTTGCTAAGGGACAGCAGTGGCGGAAACCGGCACTCCAAACGGCACACGTCGATTGGCGCGGTCCCTTCGCAACGCAAGCAGGGGCGTTAATCGTAGAGGTAACGACCGATAAGGGTTTGAAAGGATACGGTCTGGGCGGGGGCGGACTTGCAGGCGCGCTGATTATTGAGAAACATCTCCAGTACTTCGTCACCGGACGCGATCCGCTTGATGTTGAAGAGATATGGAATCATCTCTATCATATCACCTCAATTTATGGGCGGCGCGGCTTGGTGATTTATGCATTGAGCGGTATAGAACTTGCACTCGTCGACCTGTGTGGAAAGATTGTAGACGCGCCCGCCTATAGCCTCATTACGGATACGCCGCGCCTTAAAATTCCGGCGTATGCGACGGGTGCCGATGTCGGTTACTACGCAGAGAACGGATTCGCTGCCTGCAAACTACCGCTCCGCAACGGACTTGCCGAGGGTGAAGACGGATTTGGTGAGAATGTGGAGATGATACACGCAGCACGCGATTCCCTCCGCCCCGAGGTGGAATTGATGGCAGATATTTATCTTCGTTGGGATGTAGACTACACGCTCCGTTTCGCCGAGGCAGCTGCTGATGTGACCCTCAAATGGATTGAAGAACCCATCCCGCTTGACGATTATGCAGGTATGGCACAACTTGTCCGCGAGGTCCAACCGCCCTGGATCGTCTCCGGTGAACATGAATTCACGCGATACGGGTTTCGAGAATTACTCCGTTGGAAAGCAGCAGATATGATTCAACCGGATATTAGTTGGGCGGGCGGTTTCACCGAATGCCTACGCATCGCCCGCGAAGCCGCTAAACTCAAGATCCCAACGTGGTTGCATCAAGCAGGCACCCCCTGGGGCTTACACCTCACGGCATGCCTTCCAATGCCGTGTATGGCAGAGACCTTCGGCCCCTCCCGCGACGGCGTTGAAAACGAACTCTATCGTCGTTTACGACCTGAGCCTCGCGACGGGTTTTTCACCCTCAACGACACCCCAGGTTTCGGTGTGGATTTGGACGAAGACCTGTTAGCAGCATACACAGTAGATCGATTATAGGGATACAGATGTCAACTGATCGTGTGCCCAGCCACTGCAATCGCTGTGGACATAGACGATGTCATTGATGACGATACGGCGGTTATTCGGATACTTAGCCACTAAATCATGCCCTCGGAGGTAACGACCATCATAACGTCTGAAGAAGACTGTGCGTCCACCGCCTTCGATGTATATCTCAGCGAGTTCACCACCGTGAGGCTCGGAAATATCAACGTCTAAAATACGGAGACAGTGAAAAGTGTTTTCACCGATAGTCACATCGTAAGTGCCGGCACCGAAACCTTGACCTTCGGTGATTCTATAGGAACCATCAGGTTGAAGTTTATACCGACCATCGTCTACAATCCGTCGTTTTAAGGGACCACCCCAGTCATCTTCAAACCACTCGTCACCGATGGTGTAGGGGACCTGTTTCCCATCTACGACATTAACGACCGAAACCCATCTGCTATGCGTATCGTCAAGTGTTGCGTACATCATCACCGGGGGATTTACATCGGGCCAGTCCCTCGGTGCTAACCATTCCCTAACTTGAAGTCCAACACAATCAATACCCCGAATTGTCGCAGGTGCGGTCGGCGTAATCTCTACGATTGCGTCGAGTGCCAGTGTATTGGCATCATATTCGGCCCGCAGGTGCGGTTCACCCATCTCTGGAACGGCGAACCACCATTGCAATTCTGGACAGTTCACTTCGGTGATACGATCGTCGCTTTCGACAATCTTTACGTCCGGTCGCTGCTGTGGAAACGGATGTTTTAGAATTTCATTTTTCTTTGTGGGTTTTGTGTGCATTTTATGATCCCTTCTGTAACCGTAATATTTCTGAAAAGTATAATCCGTAGTCTCGGATTAAATTCATAAAATATGGGAATCACGGCTTCAGGCGTGCTGATTCCAGACAAATAGCACTGAATTAACGCTGTGCTGCAGCCTGCTTTTCCTTCATCCGTTTGACTGCATCCAATTTTGTCTGTTGCCAATCCGTCCAGTCTTTCCCGCCTTCATACCGCACGACATCGTGGATGGTTGCACGCGGTTGGTAAGTGATATAATTTCCGGTGTGCCATGCAAGATTCCGATAAACCATGAAATCTCCCGGGCCCAGATGCACCTGCACCGCTCCGGGGAACTGCCTACAATGCGCCAAGCAGTACCGTTCCGTTTCCGCATGAGATTGCCCTTCAGCAGGTTTCCGGAGCCTGGGATCACCCGTAGATTGTTCTTCACCGGGCATGTCCCACTGCCGTAGATGACTACCAGGGACGAACCATGTACAAGAATCCGCATAAATCGCACAGTTGACCTGATTGAAGTGCCGTAAGTCGTGCCAGACTTCTGCTAACTTTGCATGGACAGTCTCATCACGGGCTTCGGGTGGCACTTCAACAACACCATCTCGGTGCCAACCGATATGCCACGGATGCTCAAGCGGTTCAACAAGGAGCCCCATGATGTCGACATGACCATGTGTGTAATCATGACCGAGCAATTTTTCGATGGCATCGCGGAGCTCCGGCAATTCTGTATAATCGTAAAAAGGCTTCAGGTCTAATTCATCGCCGTAATTGGAGAGCGGTTGAATACGTTGTGTCTGCGGTCCGTTGAGCTTGTGTGCAAGATCGCGCGCCTTCTCCGCCTCACGACGCAAATCAGTAAGCAACGATGGCGGCACAATCCCTTGAAGAATCAGATAACCCTGTGAAAGGTACTCATCTACCATTGAATTCTGAAATTGAAATGCCATTGTGTATCCTATTTGTTGCCTAAACAGATGCCTATTGTAGCACAAACTTCCAGTTTGTGGCACCCTCAAGAACAATAAAAGCATTGGGAATCATAATTCTAAACCTTACCATCGTTTAGTATAGTATAGTCAATAATTAAAGAAACATTTCAGGGATTGCGGACACCCACCCCTTGTAGAGGGTTTTTGATAGGGTGTTTCTTCAAGGTTCCCTCGCCCGCTGTCGCGTGTCTCCTTAATGCTGAAATCCACTATATTTTTGGGTTTTACGATAGTTTAGTTTAACCTCAATTTCCGGGACGTATAAGATCAATTCGACGCAACGCAATATCTATGAGCAACAGACAGAGTGCTGTAATGAGAAACGGTCGCCAAAGGTGAATCCGAAGCAGCACAGGGGCTTCAGGTGCGCGAAATGCGTCCTCCACAGAAGCATTGAATTTTCCACCGGATGTTGCCGAGAGCTGGCTCAACAGTGATTCATCTGTAGTGTGAACAACATATTCTTCAGGATAGGAGACGACCGTTCCTGTCACTTGGGTGTTGACAATCTCACCTGCCTGTTTTTGCATGATATTAACGAAATAAGGACCCACGTCCTTCGTCGGGAAGTCGAGTTCGTAATGTCCCGGTGCACTTTGTGTAACAGCGAGTTGCTGCTTTTTAAGATTGGGGGCGATAAGAGAAATGTCGCTGTCCAATTCGTTCAGGAATTCACCTGTTTCCCCCAGCGCATCAATAGCAAGGTGCGCAGCCCCCTTCTCCTTGGTGATTTTTGCTTGAAAATTGCTGAGCGTCGTTTTCCGCATCGTATCGCGCACAAGTTGTGACCAGAACTTACCGTATCCGGGCCACTCCAGCCAATCGGCAGCCCAGCGTGCTTTCGCATCGGAGGTGAAAGCGGCAGACCTGCCCAACCCATATTGCCAACTCGCAAGCAGCGGGTCTCCACGGTCTGAAACAAGGAAGGTTTCAGCGGTAGGCCGTGGCTGCGTAGCGACGTAACCGAGGAGGAAGGGCGCGAGTTCCAAATCAATCCCACTTAAGACTTGGGTAGGTTTGATCTGTTGCGGTATAAAAGGCTCGTCAATGATCGCCGATTTAGAGGCGGTAACGGTCTCTTTCGCGAATATCTGAGGGACGTTATACGGGTCTTGGGTGAAGTATTCACGACCACCACCCCAATTCGCAAGGTTACCAAGCATGTTCATATCAGCACCACTGCCGATACCAACCGTTGAGATAGTGATGCTCTCGCTGTGCATGGAATTTGCAATACCGTACCAGTCTCCGGGCGTAGAGTGTCCGTCACTGAGAACGATGACATGCTTGAGTTTAGCGGCTGTCTCTGTCAGCGCAAAGTACGCCTGTTCGAGCGCAGGATAAAGGTTCGTGCCACCACCAGCAACGATGGAACCGATCTGCCCTGAAAGATACTGCTTATCAGAGGCATCGTGCATCTCCACAATCCAAAACGGAGACCCATCAAATGCAATGACCCCAATCTTATCACGTTGGCCAAGCAGCTCTACCGAGGCTCGCGCAGCTTCTTTTGCCAATTCAATTTTGATACCGCCCATACTTCCCGATTTATCAATAACAAGAACAATTGCCAGAGACGGTGTCTCCTTTTTCTTTTCTGTGTCGGTACGGACAGGCAAAATCGCTTCAATGGGCGTTTTGTAGTAGCCACCAAGTCCGAAACTGTTCTCGCCGCCCAGCATCATGAAACCGCCGCCGAGGTCCTGAACATAAGTGCGGATGAGATCCATCTGTTTTTCAGTCAGACGGTTCGCAGGAACATCACTAAAAATTATGAGTTCATAATTTTGTAAATCGGCAAGTTCATTCGGGACACCCAATCCGTTGCGAACATCCACGCGGATCTTAGCATCTTCAAGGACTCTTGTTAGATAGCGCGCTTGCCACTCGTTTTCGTCAATGAGGAGGACTTTCGGTTTGCCGGTAACCGACACTATACCAAGTGCGCGGTTGTTATCATAGCGTGTGTCTTTCGTCGTCCGGCAGATCGCATCGTAAGTAAGGGTGCCGCTCTCCTCAGCACTTTCGGTGAAGATCACACGATTTTCACCCGTTTCAAGCCGAGCCTCCTGTTTCGCTACCTCAAATTTGTTCTTGAAGAGACGGACTTCTGCTACGTCTTCATGGTTGCTGTGGATAACCACTTCTACATTGAACGGAGCACCTTGTTTGACTTGCACGGGTATATCAAGCCGCTGAACCATAACTTCCGGTTCATCACTCGGATATATCGGCACCGTGTCAATCTGTATGCCGAAGTCTTTTCCGCGAAGTGCCGTGTGAATTGCCTCACCTTGTGTTTCAACTCCATCTGTGATGAGGACAATACGTTTGTTCGCATTTGCTGGGAAGACACCCCATGCCGTCTCAAGTGCTTGTGCGATGTTCGTCGTGTCACCCGCGTCCTCATCGGCATCCAGCCATGCTTTCTTGATTTCAGCGAGTTCCAATTCGGCATCAGGCGCGTTTTCGCTTTTCGACAATGCCTGAATTATTTCGGCTTTGTCCGTGAATGCAATAAGTCCCGCTGCCTGGTTTCTGCCTTGTAATTTCAGGGCTTCCTTAAGATAATCCTTCGTTTTCGTCAACCCATCGTCTGAGATACTATCTGAGATATCTGCCAGAAACATAACCGCTAATGTGTCATCGGTTTTTAGGTATTGGACATCTGCAACGCTCAGAATTAGCAGTAGGACGATGATCCCTCGCGTAATTAGGCTAATCACTCGCTGCGTTCTTGACAGGTCTACCAAACTGCGACGGAAACCGTAGTAGAGCAGTGGTAGTAGAAGTAGAAGGAGAAGCAAGAAAGGCCGTGCAATTTCCATAATTTTATCTCAGTAGCGTCGTAGGCTGCGTCTATCGTTTTCACTATAATATCACAAGGCATTCTTGTATGTCAACCGATTACATATCGACTCACTGCATTTGAATGCACATAGCAACGTTATTTACCCGCATTTCAAGATCAAATCCCTATAATGCCAATGCCACTAAGTTAGAATCGGATGTTAGGTTTTTCAGCCAAAACAGCAGGGGCGTTAGATTGGAAAAACGCAGAAAACTCGCCATAATTTAAAAATTCACCTACCCCCATTTTTTAGGGGAGCCTTGTGTTAACAGGTATTTGATTGAAAATGTAGGAGAAAGTCAGCACTTCGGTGTAGTGGCGATACACGCTTTGGCATTATAGATGTGATGTTTTCATATCTATAAATGCCCGAATACCTTTACTTTATATTTCAGAAAAAAATGGGGGTAAGTCAGAAATTTAGCCAATGAAAAAATCAGAATATTTTTTTTATTGACACTGTTTTAAGACTTAGGTTAGACTTTACAATAATTGAATGCGGATGAGATAAGAGGATATAGTAGCGAGGTTTCCGAACCCCGCTACTGTCCAGGGAGTTGTAAGTTTTACGATAAAACCTGTGCCAGAAAGGAAAATACAAATGAATCAGAGAAAACCCATTCAGAAAACCGTGCTTTTAACTTTTCTAACGTTCCTTGTGTTCTCAACGATGCCCGTGCCAAACACCGCCGCACAATATCCTGCGTATACCCAATTGCGTTTACCCGAAGGTGCGAAAGCCCGTCTCGGTAAGGGAGCTATTCGGGAAATCGCTTATTCGTCAGATGGCACGCGGTTAGCCGTAGCAACTCATATCGGTATATGGCTCTATGACGCACAGACAGGCGAAGAACTTGACCTACTCATCGGGCATCCGCATGCTGTCTTAGCATTCAGTCCGTGGGTCGAGAGTGTAGCATTCAGTCCGGATGGCACCACCCTTGCAAGTAGCCGTACGGATGCCACCGTCCGTCTGTGGGACGTAGCGACTGGAGACATCATCAGAACCTTCTCCTCGGGTTCTACGTCTGGCTCTTATAGCATCTCGTTCAGTCCAGACGGCACCACACTCGCAATTGGAATAAGTACTTCCGTTCAGCTGCGGGACGTAGCGACTGGAGACATCATCAGAACCCTCTATTCAGGGCTTATCGGTACTAGTTCCGCTGATGTAGCGTTCAGTCCGGATGGCAAAATACTCGCAAGTGTTGCTCACGGTGGTGGGGGTTTTACTCCGGTTGAGACGGCCATCGTTATATGGGACTTAGAGACTGGACTTAGGCGAAAGATCACCCATTCTACGGGCTTGGATACTAACGTAGCGTTCAGTCCGGACGGCACCATAATCGCAAGTGGCACTGGTAACGGAAGCTTGATTACTATGTGGAATGTAGCGACTTTAGACATCATCAGAACCCTCGATGAGGGTGTGGATTACAGCGTAGCGTTCAGTCCGGACGGCACCATAATCGCAAGTGGCGGTGGTAGCGGCAACATCTGTATGTGGGACGCAAAGACTGGAACCCTCCTCAGAAAGTTCAAAGGGGATACGAGTTCGCACTCCATAGCGTTCAGTCCGGACGGCACCACCCTCACAAGTGGCGGTTTCCATAGTACCATCCGTATGTGGGACGTAGCGACTGGAAACCACATTAGAACGCTTGAAGGGCATACGGTTGGGGTCAAGAGCGTGGCGTTCAGTCCGGATGGCACCACAATCGCAATTGCGGGTGGTGGTAAAATCTATTTGCGGGACGTATCGACTGGAACCCACATCAGAACCCTCATCGGGCATCGTGTGAGTTATGTTAATAACATAGCGTTCAGTCCGGATGGTACTATAATCGCAAGTAGTGATGGTTCTAACGTCCATTTGCGGGACGTAGCGACTGGAACCCTCCTCAGAACCCTCACGGGGCAGAGGGGTAGTGTCTATAGCGTGGCGTTTAGTCCGGATGGCACCACAATCGCAAGTGGTAGTGGTGACGAAATCTATTTGTGGGATGTATCGACTGGAACCCTCCTCAGAACCCTCCCGCAGCAGACGGATGTCTATAGCATCTCGTTCAGTCCGGATAGCACTGCCCTCGCAATTCGGAATTCGAATGACAAGACCGTCCGTGTGTGGGATGTGGCGACTGGAGACCTGCTCAGAACCCTCACGCAGCAGACGAATGTCGGTAGCGTGGCGTTTAGTTCGGATGGCACCACACTCGCAAGTAGTGGTGGCGGCAAAATCTATTTGTGGGACGTATCGACTGGAGACCTGCTCAGAACCCTCACGGGGGAGGGATATTCGGTAGCGTTCAGTCCGGATGGCAAAACCCTCGCAAGTCATGATGGTGACGAAATCTATTTGTGGGACGTATCGACTGGAGACCTGCTCAGAACCCTCACGGGGCATGTGGATCATATTATTAGCCTAGCGTTCAGTCCGGATGGCAAAACCCTCGCAAGTGGCAGCGGGGATAATGACAAGACCATCCGTTTGTGGGACATAGCAACTGGAACCCTCATCCGCACGCTTGAAGGACATAGCGGGGATGT
>RKRO01000343.1 GCA_007571355.1 Candidatus Poribacteria bacterium
TCAGAGAACTCCTTTTGGTTAGAGAGTGTAGATACTCTCATTATACCAAGAGGGTTCTCTTTACACAAAAACTTTCAAGGATTTATCAAACTCACGTTAAAGTAAGTTCAAACATTGAATAATTTGGAGGATACTGCCACGGAAAACTTTTTAAACCGTCATCAACACCCTTTACTCGCGATACTTTCAGCGATCCTGTTGTTTCTCAGTTTCCCGACACTGAACCTGTTCCCATTTGCTTGGATCGCGCTCGTGCCGTTCTTCATCGCGCTCACGCGGACAACCAACTGGAAATCCGCTTTCTGGATCGGCTATTTAACAGGGTTTCTGTTCTTCGCAGGTTTGCTCCCTGCTATAGCCTTTCTCTATCCGTACGCGAATATCTACGCTACAATGGTCGGCTATCTGCTCCTTGTCGGCTATACAGGTCTCTATTTTGCAGTTTTCGCTGCATTGATGAAGTTCGTCCGAGTGAATTCCGGCATATTATTTCCGATCACTTGCGCCTGTATTTGGACAGCACTTGAATGGGTGCGGAGTTGGATGATAACCGGATTTCCGTGGGGTAGCGTAGGTTATTCACAGTGGAACAACCTGCTTGGTATACAAGTCGCTTCTGTTATCGGTGTACACGGCATCAGTTTTGTTATTGTCCTTTTCAACGCTAGTATCGCAACGGTGCTTTGCAACCGGCATAAGTGGCGACAAGAGATCCTCGCCACAGTACTACCCCTGATTTTAATGACCCTCTGTTTCAGTTACGGAGTCTTACAACTTCGGAATGCTGAACCAGTAAACAGTGCCCCTGATGCAAACACGGAAACTCTCAGCGTCGCACTCATTCCAGGCAACATCCCGCAACTTGAAAAGTGGGATAGAAACCAGTTCCCGAAAATTTTACAACGTTATATCAATTTGACATACAAGGCGAATCAAGAGCACCCCGATCTAATCGTCTGGCCCGAAACGGTGATCCGAAATGAGGCATTGACAGGCAGGTGGCCCCGCTCCTACGGCAAATTCTCTCAGATGTTGCGCGATACAGCGACACCTATACTCATCGGAACGGCGAATAGAGGAAAAACAGACGATGCCATCGGCAAATTCTCTAACAGTAACGATAAAACAGGAGAACCGATATACAACCGTGTCCTTTCAATATCGCCAGATGGAAAGATACACGCCGATTATGCGAAGATCCATCTTGTGCCGTTTGGTGAGTACGTACCGCTGGAACACCTTCTCCCCGATTTCATTCCAGACTTTATTATGTTTGAACCGTTTGCGCATGGAAAATCAGTAAACCTTTTACCGGTGTTTATCGTTAAAGATAAAACGGACCCTAAGAATAGAGTTCAGACAAACTTAACAGAAAATACGGAACTATTTAAACCGCCTGAAACCGATCTATCAGAGGGAATTATGAACCCACCACGTCTGTCCTATAAACAGATAGCTGTCGGTGCATCCATCTGCTTCGAGTCGGTGTTTCCAGACGAATTTCGTAGACCCGTCCAAAAAGGTGCCAGAGTGATGGGAATTTTTACGAACGATGCTTGGTTCGATGGCACTGCCTTTCCCGAACTGCATCTATCAATGGCACCCTTCCGCGCAGTTGAGAACCGGATAGCGGTGTTTCGATGTGCAAACGGAGGATTTACCTGCGTTGTAGACAAATTTGGTCGGATAACGACCCCCTTGGTTACACCCGATACCACACAGGAGACGCTCGTTGCACCGGTACCGCTGCGCTCACCTACGGAACAGAAGCAAACCTTCTATACCCGCTACGGTGATTGGTTCCCGATCCTTTGCGCAATTATCTGTGTCGGATGGTTCGGCGGTTTAATCGTGATGCGACGGCAACGCCGAGATTCCTAATCATTTGAAAACGTTCATAAATCAAAGGAGAAATATGCTCGTTCACTTAAAAAATCAGGCTGAAGAGATGCAGACCCGGCTCTTGGAATTCGGGGGTTATCTTTGACCTGGATGAAAAACGGAAAGAATTAGCAGAACTTGAAGAGGTTACTATCGCGCCAGATTTTTGGCGTAACACGCAGCGCGTCCAAAAGGTCAATCAACGAATCTCCACCCTCCGCGATGAGGTTACGACTTACGAAGAACTTTATCTGAAGATTGAAGATATCCAAACACTTGTCGAGCTTGCAGATGAAGAAAACGATAGCAGTTTACAGACCGAAATCGTAGATGGATTGGAAAACGTTGCAAGTCGCCTTGAGGAGATGGAACTCCGGTTAATGCTGAGAGGCGAATTCGATGAAAACAACGCGATACTCAACATCCATGCCGGAGCAGGGGGCATTGACGCACAAGATTGGGCTGGCATGTTGATGCGGATGTACCTCCGCTGGTGCGATGCACGCGGCTACCAGACCCAAATCGTTGACATCACTGCTGGAGACGAAGCCGGTATCAAAGGCACAACAATTCTTGTTACGGGCAATCTCTCTTACGGTTACCTTCAGGCTGAGACAGGCGTGCATAGGCTCGTCCGGTTGTCTCCTTATGATTTTAATAAGCGTCGACACACCTCTTTCGCTGCCGTTGATGTCACACCCGAAATCGACGACACTGTAGAGGTGGACATACAACAAGAAGACCTACGCATAGATACCTACCGAGCAAGTGGTGCCGGTGGGCAGCATGTCAATGTCACAGACTCTGCGATTCGGATTACACATAAACCGACAGGTATTATTGTCCAGTGTCAGAATGAGCGTTCTCAGCATAAGAACCGAGAAATCGCTATGAAGTTGCTCCGGTCACGCCTTCACGAAAAGTATCGTTCTGAACGGGAAGAAGAACTTGCCAAACAGCGCAGTGAACGTTTAGAGATCAACTTCGGCAGCCAGATCCGTTCTTATGTACTCCATCCGTATCAGCGCGTCAAAGATTTGCGCACGAATGTCGAAATCGGGAACGTTAACGCCGTATTGGATGGCGCATTAGACACCTTTATTGAAAGTTACCTGAAAATGAAAGCACAAGAGAAGTAATACTAATTAGGAAGTTGATAACGAACCATCTATGTATTTTAGTTTGCTTTACTTGTGCAACTAAAGTATAATTATTAACAACTTCAAAATACAAAAAACGAATTAAAAACAGCACGAAAAAGGAGGTATCACCCGTGGAAGAGACAAAGGACTTAATTCAGCAACGTCGTGAGAAATTGGACGAAATTCGCCAATTCGGTGTAGAACCGTATCCGCACAAATACGAACCTACACACACGACATCCGCAATTCACCGAGATTTTACCGACATCCAAGAGACACCCGACGAAACACAGACGGTTCGCATCGCCGGTAGGATTATGACCAAACGCGATCACGGTAAAAGTAGTTTCGCACACCTTCAAGACAGTGAAGGGCAAATTCAGATTTACGTCCGACGGGACAAAGTCGGGGCGGATCCGTATAAGATCTATCGACGTTTTGATGGCGGTGATATTGTCGGTGCTGAAGGCTCGGTCTTCCGAACGCGGACAGGTGAATTGACTCTCCTTGTCAATACCATAGAACTCCTCTCGAAATCTATTCGCCCGCTCCCGGAAAAATGGCACGGTTTGCAAGATAAACAGACGCGCTATAGACAACGATACGCTGACCTTATCATGAACCCTGAGGTAAAGGACGTTTTTGTTAAGAGGACTCAGATTGTTCAAACAATTCGCGATATGCTCAATACTCGAAATTTCATTGAAGTTGAGACACCTGTCCTACAACCAATTTACGGTGGTGCGAACGCGCGTCCTTTTACCACGTATCACAACACTTTAGAACAGTCGCTCTATTTACGCATCGCGAATGAATTGTATCTCAAACGCTTGATCGTCGGCGGATTTGATCGAGTTTATGAATTTTCGCGCGATTTCCGAAACGAAGGTATGGATAGGGACCATAACCCTGAATTTACCATGCTGGAACTCTATCAAGCCTATGCGGATTATATTCAGATAATGGAACTTACTGAAACCCTGATCGCTGATACTGCGAAAACTGTTCATGGGACAGTAAAGGTTACCTATCAGGAACACGAGCTTGACCTGACCGCCCCATGGGAAAGATTAAGTATGGTTGACGCAATCCGTAAGTACACCGGTATAGATCCCGTCCCGTTGTCTGCGGATGAATTGTATAAGGCGGCCGTTGACGCAGGTGTTGACTTGGTCGGCGATGAAACAAAAGGGAAAATTATCGCAGAACTTTTCGACGAATTTGTAGAATCGAAACTCATTCAACCGACATTCATAACGGACTATCCGATTGAGGTGTCACCGTTCGCGAAAAAGAAACCCGGTAACCCTGAGTTCGTTGAACGCTTTGAATTCTTTATTTGTGGGATGGAGGTCGGAAACGCTTTCAGCGAACTCAACGACCCTGTTGATCAGCGGCAACGTTTTCTCGAACAGGCAAACAGTTTAGCGGCAGGCGACGATGAAGCCTTTATGGTCGATGAGGATTATTTGCGGGCGTTAGAATACGGCATGCCGCCGACAGGTGGACTCGGTATCGGTATTGACCGATTGACAATGCTACTAACGAACCAGTATTCCATTCGCGACGTTATCCTGTTTCCACAGATGCGACCAGAGAATTAAAATGAGAACCGCACCGCCGCTCTACACAGATAGGTTGCTACTCCGCTCCTTTACACTCGAAGACGCAGTTGACGTGCAACATCTTATGGACTATCCGGACATGGCATCAACTACTGATGAAATAGAATACCCTTATGAAGATGGTGCGGCAGAGGAATGGATCCAGTGGTGTCAAGAATGCTTCGAAGACGGCGGACGCACTAATTTTGCCGTCACACTTAGGGCAGATGGCACTTTAATCGGCAATGTCGGTTTAAACTTTAGGATTCACTTGCCTTACAAGCATGCGGAACTTGGCTATTGGATAGGAAAAACCTATTGGAACTGTGGATACTGCACCGAGGCAGCCAAAGCAGTCCTCGCTTATGGATTTCGCGAACACGACATCGATTCGATCTACGCGAACTACTTCAAACGAAACCCTGCTTCCGGACGAGTGATGCAAAAGATCGGAATGCATTATGTTGAATATATTCCGAAAGATCCGAAAAGACACTATTTTGAGGACACAATCCGGTACGAAATTCTAAAAAATGAATTTATAGAAACATGAGAACCGCACCGCCACTCCTTACAAAAAGGTTGCTACTCCGATCACTAATGTTTGAGGATGTTGAAGATATTCAACGCCTTGCTGGTGAATACGATGTCGCAGCAACGTTATGTTATATGCCGCACCCTTACGAAGATGGCATGGCGGAGGAATGGATTCGCGCATGTTCCGAAAAGTTTGAGAAAGACAAAGCACTCAATTTCGCGATTACACGGAGACCAGACCGGAACTTTATTGGCGCGATAGAGCTCAGACTAGACCGAGAGATCGAAAATGGCGAACTCGGTTTCTGGATAGGGAAACCGTACTGGGGATGTGGGTACTGCACCGAAGCAGCGAAAGCAGTCGTCGCATATAGTTTTAAGGTGTTGAAACTGGATCGGATCTGTGCCTACCACTTTGAGAAAAATCTGGCATCCGGACGGGTGCTTCAGAAAATCGGGATGCGCTATGAAGGTCGTCTCGAAAAATTTGTACAAAAACGGAATCAATGTGAGGATTCAACAGGATATGGGATGCGAAAAGCGGACTACGATTTACAGGATCCTATCTCGGTTTAACAAACAAAGATCACTAATTAACACACCAGATATCCTGATCAAGGTCAGGGTTAATCAGACACCATCGTGGAACGAAGTGGAAAGATGTCAAATGACCCATAGTTAAAAATATGAAATTTGAATGGTTTGTCGCCTCCCGCTATCTGCGTTCCCGGCGAAAACAGTCCTTTATCTCAATTATTAGCATCATCTCAATCGGTGGTGTCGCACTCGGTGTCGCAACGGTGATCCTCGTGATCGCCGTCTTAGACGGCGTTGAACACGGGTTAAGGGATCGGTTTCTCTCGAATGAGGCACACGTTGCGCTGCATATATTTGATCACAGTTTTTTCAAAGGCTACCAAGAACGGATTGAACGGATTGAGGCAATAGACAACGTCGTTGCTGCGTCGCCTGTTATCTTCGCACAGATCGGTGTTTTCCGTGAGTATAGCAATACCATTCAGGATGTCATCTATATTAAGGGGATTGATCCGGCACAAGAAGATAAAGTCACTGGATTCTCAACATACGTTACAGGGTCAACGGACTTCCAAAACTCGGAACTCATTGAAAAGGCTGCGCTTATCAAAGAAGGTCAAACGATTACCGGTGGTATCATTCTCGGAGGACGGTTGGCAACGCGGCTCGGGGTCATGAAGGGCGATGTCCTGCGGCTACTTGTTAAACTCGTGGAATCCCCAATAGACCCGTCCCTGCTTATACCAGACTTAGCGAACTTTGTTGTGGTTGGGTTCTATGAATCTGAGATGGAGGCTTATGATAACAGTTTCGGATTCATCCATATAGATACTGCACAAAAATTGTATAACCAAGAAAATCACGTAAACTTCATTTTTGTCCGGCTAACCGATGCCGAATTGGCACCGCAGATCGCCACAAAAATTAGAGATGCCGCTGACTTTAGTGTGTTAGAGGGGATGCCCAATACCAGAACATGGATGGAGGCGCAAGCAGCACTTTTTTCAGCACTGCAATTAGAAAAGATCGCGACCGTCATCATTGAAGCACTGATCATTTTAGTCGCATCCTTTAACATCGCAAGCACGCTCATTATGACAGTGATGGAAAAGACTAAGGACGTTGGGACACTGCGAACACTCGGTGCTTCACGCGGAAATATCATGAAAATTTTTATGATTCAAGGGAGCGTTATCGGTACATTTGGGACAATGCTCGGTACCGCCTTAGGGTTGTCGATCTGTTGGCTCCTCAGTAATAACGCCGAGAGACCCTCTTATTGGTATGTTCTTGCACTCATTGTGCCGATTCTCCTACAAATTTTTATAGCATCACAACACGCGATGCGGAGAAGAGGCGGATGGAAATTTGCTGTAGCAGTCTTATGGCTGATTGGAATAAGTTTCGCACTCTACTGTGCGGTACGACCGATTTCACTTGTAGATCTTGGGCTTAGCCAAATCTACCAGATGCATCAGTTACCCATAAAAATCAATTGGTTGTTCGTTATTTTTATTAATCTGCTTTCATTCGCCATTTGCTGGCTTGCGACCCTTTACCCAGCATGGCAAGCGGCGAATCTGAAACCTGTTGAAGCGTTGCAGCACGAATAGAGAAAAGAGGCAATCTGTGTCTAATCCGTCAGAAGCACTTATCCGTATTGTAGATTTACATAAATCTTATTATGATGGCGAATCGGAACTTCCGGTGCTTCGGGGTATTGACCTTGAGATAAAGACATCAGAATTGCTTGCAGTGGTTGGGGCATCGGGTGTCGGAAAAAGTACATTGCTCCATATCATGGGGACACTGGATCGACCAACGACAGGCCGCGTCTTATACGGCGACCAAGATATTTTTACTTTCCCGGATACCGAACTGGCACGGTTTCGAAACAAGGAGATCGGGTTCGTGTTTCAGTTTCATCATTTGTTGCCGGAGTTTAACGCGCTTGAAAACGTTGCTATGGCTGCGTTAATTACAACACCAAACAATAAAGCCATCTATGAGGAAGCAGCGTCACTACTTGAATATGTCGGTCTTGCAGAAAGGCTTTCGCATTACCCGGGCCAACTCTCCGGTGGCGAACGACAACGCGTCGCAATCGCACGAGCATTGATTAACAAACCGAAAATTGTGCTCGCCGACGAACCGACAGGCAATCTTGACCGACGGAGCAGTGAAGCAGTTCATGAACTATTATGGGATTTGAGCACCAAATCCGGGCAGACTTTTGTTATTGTAACCCACAACTCTGAACTTGCTGAGCAGGTGGATAGGGTTGTTCAACTCGTTGATGGAAAGGTTTTCTAACTATGGGCATCCTCGGCACTATTCTATTATATTTCGCGCCCCTTCTCAGCAACGGGTGGGGATCCCGATTTCAGGTGAATCTCAAATGTATTAAGAATCCGAATCATTTTAGAATATTAGCCTGGGACAACCAGATACCTGCCCAAAATCTAATGCAGGAGTCTTTGCTGGTGGTATTTGCTCGGGTGTTCCTGCGGATTTCTTTAACTCAGGAGGCCATAATTAAAAAATGTTGATTTATATCGACGGAGAATTTTTACCAAAAGCAGAGGCTAAAATTTCAGTATTTGACCACGGCTTGCTTTACGGTGATGGTGTTTTTGAAGGCATCCGCTCCTATAACGGGCGTGTCTTTAAACTTGATGAACACCTCGAACGACTTTATGACTCTGCGAAATCAATTATGCTACAGATCCCTATCTCTATCGAAACGATGAAAGAGACTGTTCTGGAAACACTCCGTCGAAATCATCTGACAGAAGCCTATATCCGATTAATCGTAACTCGCGGCGTTGGAGACCTTGGACTGGATCCAGATAAATGTCCAAAAGCCACCGTAATAATTATTGCAGATAAAATCGTCTTGTATCCACAAAAGTTTTACAAAGAGGGTTTGGAGATCGTAACTGCTGCTGTTCGACGGAATTATACAGAAGCCATCAATCCGCGTATCAAATCTTTGAACTATCTCAACAACATTTTAGCAAAAATCGAAGGGAAACAGGCGGGTACAGAAGAGGTCCTGATGCTTAATGCTGAAGGTTATGTCGTTGAATGTAGCGGCGATAATATTTTCTGCGTAAGGAATGGGGTGCTTATTACACCACCTGTACATATCGGAATCTTGGAGGGCGTAACCCGGAACAGTGTTATTGATCTTGCCGGGGACGCAGGGATCCCGGTGGAGGAGCGCGTTTTCACACGCCACGATCTTTATATCGCAGACGAATGTTTTCTGACAGGTACAGCTGCCGAGGTTATCCCTGTGGTAAAAATTGACCGGCGCGCTATTGGAGATGGACAACCGGGTAAACTCACACAGCAGCTCATCGCCGCATTTCGGCATTATGCGAATAGCTGCGGCACCGCAATCTATGCTAAAGTATAGCAGTCTTTCCCGACAGGATGCGGAGCAGGCGCAACATATAGGAGATATTACAACATTATGGACGCAATAAAAAATGTTCTGATGCTAATAAGCCTTATTATCGGATTTGCGGCAACTATCGCTTTGGCAAATGAACAAGCAGATGGAGTGTATGGACCTCACAAAGCTACCACAGAAGAACAAGCAGAGCCAGTTGCGGAAACTCAGGCAACATCTGATACTGAAAGCGAGAAGGTTGACGAAAAGTCCGAATCTGATACCATTAAACCTAATGTCGATGC
>RKRO01000027.1 GCA_007571355.1 Candidatus Poribacteria bacterium
GATCCGCAAATTGTTGAGATTGTTGCCAAAGACCTAACACGCCAGCGAAATTCTCTCATGCTAATCCCTTCAGAGAACTATGCCAGCCGTGCCGTTATGGAAACCCAAGCCAGTATCCTTGCCAATAAATACGCCGAGGGTTACCCCGGCGAACGCTACTACAACGGATGCGAGTTTATGGATGACGTTGAATCCCTCGCGATTGAACGTGCAAAGACTCTTTTTCGCGTTGAACACGTCAACGTCCAACCGCATGCCGGTAGCCAAGCGAATATGGCAGTCTACCATGCACTACTTGAACCCGGTGATACAATTCTCGGCATGTCGCTCAGTCAAGGCGGACATCTCACCCACGGTGCTAACGTCAACTTTTCAGGAAATCTTTACAATGTCGCTGCTTATGGCGTGGATGCTGAGACCGAGCGCATTGATATGGAAGAAATTGCGCGGCTTGCAGAACAGCATCGCCCCAAACTCATCGTTGTTGGCGCGACAGCCTATCCCCGGCACTTTGACTTTGCTGCATGGCGACAGGTTGCCGATGCCGTCGGCGCATACCTACTTGCCGATATCGCGCATATCGCCGGACTTATTGCAGGCGGCGTTCATCCAGATCCAGTGCCTTACGCTGATGTCATTACGACAACAACACACAAAACCTTGCGCGGACCACGGGGCGCAATGATTATGTGTAAAGCCGAATACGCCAACCAGATTGATCGCGCCGTGTTTCCAGGATTACAAGGGGGGCCGTTCCTCCATACAATCGCAGCGAGAGCCGTCGCTTTCAAAGAAGCCAGCAAGCCCGACTTTAAAACATATCAAGCACAGATTGTTAAAAATGCAAAGGCACTTGCCGCAAGGCTCATCGAAAACGGATTCCGATTGGTGAGCGGTGGCACGGATAACCATCTGATGCTGATAGATCTCACCTCAAAATATGAAAAATTAAGTGGACGACAAGCTGCTGATCATCTCGAAGATGCGGGGATTATCGTCAATAAAAATACGATCCCTTTCGACAAAAGAAAACCGAGAACGACAAGCGGTTTACGTATCGGAACGCCGATGATTACAACCCGTGGTATGAAAGAAGATGAAATGGTGATTGTCGCTGATTTTATCACAGAGACACTTGAAAATAGACAAAAATCCGCCATCAAACGCCAGGTTCGAGAGAAAGTCGAGGACCTCTGCTCACAGTTCCCGATTTATGATTTTTTAAGTTATTAAGGTCGCTCGATTTTGTCCGTTGTTCAAAACCGGATCCCGACAAGATTGATAATTCCTTGGGAAATAGCACGATCACAAATATGGATTACCAAGCGGCACTTACCTATATTGAAACGTTTATTGATTATGAAAGAAGTCTGGATTTTTCGCGGCAGGCACGACTCTACAATCTCGACAGAATTTCCCTGCTATTGAACCAACTCGGTAATCCACATAATAGATTAAAGGTTATCCATATTGCGGGGAGCAAAGGGAAAGGGTCTACCGCTGCGCTGCTCGCATCTGTACTGACACAGGCAGGCTATAAGACCGGCTTGTTTACATCACCACACCTCATTACGCCGCGAGAACGATGCCGTATTGATGGTGAACTGATTTCAGCGGCAGAGGCTGCTTTCTATATTGATAGGATGAAACCCGCTATTGAAACCGTCTCCGCTTCCGAATTCGGGCGTGTCTCGTTTTTTGAAATCTATACCGCGCTTGCCTTCTATTATTTTGCCGACAAAGCCACAGACTTCGCCGTTATCGAAGTCGGCTTGGGTGGAAGGCTTGACGCAACTAACGTTGTTACACCCGTTGCGACTGTTATCACACCGATCAGTTTAGAGCACACGGCGATATTAGGGGAAACTTATGCCGAGATAGCCACTGAGAAAGCGGAAATCATTAAAGACGGATGCCCACTCGTACTTGCGCCTCAGCATCGAGACGCACGGGCAGTGATTGAGAAAGTCGCGAATGAACGGAATGCCTCGATCATTGAAGCTAGACCGCATCGGGCAGATTGTCCATCAATCCAGTGTCTCGTCAAAGATGACGATGGCGTGCCTGTCGCACAACAGTTTGATGTGGAAATGGATAGCGAAAGTTATCCACAGTTGACGCTACCGCTGCTCGGCTACCACCAATATGTGAACGCAACGACAGTTATCGCAGCAATTGAATGCCTGAAACAGGAAGGATACGCATTCCCTAAAACCAGCGTTTATGCCGGATTCAAGCATGTACAATGGCAAGGGCGCATCCAACAGATTATGTCTTCTCCCTTTGTTGTACTGGATGGTGCACATTCTCCTGTCTCAATGGAGGCTTTATGCTTAACAATCCGCGAGAGTTTTCGTTACACTCGGGCGATTTTTATCGTTAGTTTAATGAAAGATAAAAACCTTAAAGCCATTGGAGATATTATCTCTAAAACCGCAGACACCGTGATTGCTACACAGGTTTCTGAGAATCCGCGTGTGACGGCCCCTGAAGCAATACAGGATACGTGGTCTGGTACGTGTGAGAAAATTACAATATGCCCAAGCCCAGAAAAAGCAATCGCCAGAGCGTTAACATTCGCAGCACCGACCGACCTAATCTGCATTACGGGCTCACTCTACCTTGTCGGTCAGGCACTCGAATTTTTTAAATCACAATAAAAATCGAAATAAAAAAGAGAGGTTTTAAATGCGTGATATCGTTTGCAAAAGACGGTGGCTAAATTGGAGGTCATTTCTG
>RKRO01000015.1 GCA_007571355.1 Candidatus Poribacteria bacterium
ACGTCTACGGTGAACTCCAGAATATTGGGGATAAATATCGAAACGTCATTGGTATTTTCATGAATAAAATTATGCAGGACGAACCTTTGCTCATCTTTGGAGATGGAGAACAAACACGAGCCTTCACGCATATTGCAGACGTTGCTCCACATATTGCTCGCGCCGTGGAGATACCAGAAGCCTCGTGTGAAATTTTTAACGTCGGATCGGATAAACACGTCTCCGTGAACGAGTTAGCGGATTTAGTGATGACTGCGATGGAAAAGGAGGTGCCAGTAAAGTATCTTCAAGAAAGAGAAGAGGTAAAGCACGCCTATTGCACACATGAAAAATTCTACAAAGTCTTCGGGACAACATCACAGGTTCCGATCTCTGAGGGCTTAGGAAGGATGGCAGCGTGGGCAAAGTCCGTTGGACCACGAGCTTCGACATTGTTTGCTGATATTGAAATTCGCAAAAATCTGCCAGAAGGCTGGAAATAAGCTGCCCATCTGTAACACGAAAATTGCCATGGTCAAAAAACTCCTGCAGCACAAGACATTTTGGGTAATGGTGATTACATTTGCTGGAATGGGGTTGAGCCTCCTTGTCCGTGTCCTATTGGTTCCTAGACGTTTCGGTTTTACTGCTACAGCGGATGAACTCACGACCGCATTGGAGATCACGTTGGTAGTTGATACGATTATCCGAGAAGGTGCTAAATTTAGTCTCGTTCCGCTTTTTGTCACATCCGAAGAGGATATGACACCAATAGAGTACCAACGCTTCACGAATAATATTCTGTTTTTATTAATCTGTGTCGGCTTTGGAACCTTCGTTCTAATAGAACTTCTTGCACCATGGATAGCAGGTGGATTGCTAAGGAAGTCCACGATTGATGCCCAAAGGGGAACAACACTGTTGCGTTTATTTGCACCACTGATTGTCTTCGGATGTGGTAGTACTGTACTCGGAGCGTTCCTGAACAGCCGACAGCATTTTAAAACGGTCGCACTCCGCAATGCCTTACCCCCGGGTGCCGCAGCACTTGTGTTTCTGTTCCTATGGAAAACACAAAACCTTGAAAATTGGGTGGCGATAGCTTATACAGGAGGTTTTATGGTATATTTTGGTTGGCTTAGTATTGGAGTGTATCGGGCAGGGCACCGGTATGAGTTTACAAGCGTATCTACGGATACGCTGCGCGCATTGAAAAACACTGTTGCGCTACCGACACTCGGTTTCGCTGTTCGACAAATCATGAATCGTTTGCTGATTGAAATATATCTTATCTCGCACCTGGGACAAGGCGTTGTTACGCTCTATAAATGTGCTTTCCGGATCTTTTCAGCATTACAAACGCTTATTGGCATCAGTATCTCGACAACAGGTTTACCCGATATGGCAACACGTGACACCCTGGGCGATAAACAGAAATTAGGACGAATCATTAATCGAAACGCACGCCCCGCGATAATCATCGGGTTTTTCGTAACCTTATTTACGTTGATGTTTCATGGAGAGATCAGTGCGGTGTTGTATGGACGCGGTGAAGATCAGGCATCAATAGAATTGATAGGACAACTTCTTTTTTGGATCAGCACCGGAATGACATTTTCTTGTCTAATCCCTATCCTGAATGCTGGACTTTACGCCCAAAAAGCGTACCGGTATGTTTTCGCGAATATGATAACGATGGCTATTCTAAATTTTGTGGTGGCTTACGGTTTGATCAAGGCATGGGGGATCCTCGGTATAGCGTTGTCTATATCAATCACTGCACTGTTTGCTGTTGGAAACCTGACGTACCTCCTCCGAAGGACGCGGGTCTCCTGGTTTTAATGAAGCGTAGTCAGCAGGAAAAAAATATTATAATGCCAGCATCAAACCTACAACAAAGGTTTGCAAACCTTAAACAGAAATTGTAAATTCATTAATAGTATCCTTTTACGCTTGGCGTATCACTAAAAATATGAAAAATGTTGGGGATTACAATTATCTTATTATAGGTGGGACGACGAAAGCTGCAACAACCTCGCTGTTCACTTATCTGGCCGACCATCCAACTATTTGCGCGGCTACTTATAAGGAGACACGCTTTTTTCTCAGCATCGATTATCCACTTCCATCAAAATATCGATACAAAGGCGATGTTGAGGTGTATACTTCTCTGTTTCCTAATTGCAGTGAAACCCAGTTACGGATGGAATCAACGCCTGATTACTTATATTGTGGAAAGGCGCGGGAAAGAATCGCCGAACTGCTACCACATGCCAAATTAGTCTTTAGTCTCCGTGAACCGATTTCAAGGTTAATTTCGTGGTACCGGTTTGCAAAACAGATCGGTAAATTGCCACAAAGGCTAAGTTTTGATGCTTATGTGGAATTACTGTTCGATGCCTTAGAACGCGAGACAGAAGAAGAACAGTACTTGCAAACACTCCAGCAAGGGTATTATACTATCTATCTGAAATCCTATTTCAACCGATTCGACCCAACGCGTATCCACATCCTTTTTTACGAGGAGCTGGCAGCACAACCAGCGAAGGTCATGATGGATTTATGCAACTTCGCCGATATAGATGCCGATTTTTATCAAAGCTACACATTTAAGGTAACAAATCGTACCGAAAAGATGCGTAATTCTGGGCTGCACCAGAAATATAGAGACATCCGATTTCGATTGCGCCAATGGACACACGACAAACCTATCATTC
This sequence comes from Candidatus Poribacteria bacterium, assembly GCA_007571355.1. Classification (GTDB taxonomy): domain Bacteria; phylum Poribacteria; class WGA-4E; order WGA-4E; family WGA-3G; genus WGA-3G. Next base: position 2,697 of record RKRO01000015.1, read on the forward strand.
ATAATCCGTTGCGTGCAATCAGACGAACAATTGAACCGTTCTATTTCCTTTTGAACACACAACCCGACGAGGATATCCTGATGTCGGAAGAAACCCGACATCGCTTAGAGAATTATTATCAACAGGATATCGATGCACTCTCGGCATTAATAGGGAAACTGCTACCATGGAAGCCGCGAGAAATATCCAATTAATGATTGTCGGTGCGCAAAAGTCAGGCACATCATCCCTGCTTCGCTACTTGGCGCAACATCCGGATATCCACACCCATCTGCAGCCAGAAATGACATTTTTTCTTCAAGATCGTGAATATACACGCGGATATACATGGGCTTTCTCCAAGTATTTTGCTGGTGAAAATGACTGTGACGACATTGCAGATAAGCAGCTTATTGCTAAAAATGTGATGGTGATGCATTCGCCGGAAGTCCTACAGCGGATTTATGAACACAATCCTGATATACACCTTGTCGTTCTCCTACGAGAACCGGTAGCCCGCGCGTATTCCGCTTACTGGTGGGCACGGCGGAGAGGCTGGGAAAACATCAAAACCTACGAAGAAGCACTCGATGCTGAAGAAGCACGGCTAAATGAAGACTGGTTTAAATGGCGACAGTGCGCCTATCAGTACAACAGTATCTATTATCCGCATGTCAAAAACCTAATAGCCCAATTTGGTTCAGATCGTGTGCATTGCATTCTGACAGACGATCTGAAAGAAGATGCCGAAGCAGTTTGTCAACAACTTTTTCATCATATCGGTATCCCTACCGATTTTAAGCCCATCATTGGAGAAAGATACAACCGTGCCGCTATACCGCGTTTTGAACGTTTTAATTATCTATTTACGCAATTTCTTGCATCTCATAACCCGCTGAGAAGAGCTATTCGGAAACTTATACCGGATGCCACCGCTTATACATTAAGGAAAGCCATCCTGAATTGGAATGACAGACCCCAGAAAGACGAGTCGGTTCTACCACCGCTCAGTCCTGAGACAAGCGAACGCCAGATGACATATTTTAAACCCTTTAATGAACAATTAGCTGAATTGTTAGACAGAGACCTCTCCTCTTGGAATTAAAAACTCGCCGAAGGACTCACGGTTACCCGATATCGGGAATTGACAACCGACAATTGATAACTAACAAAATATGATTTACTTTTTGACAGGATACATCGCCTTTGAAGAGTTTATTCTGAAGTTTTTACCAGTTAGTGATACGATTTACTCCTATTTAAGGTTCGTCAGCGAAATTCTCATCTATGTTGCCTTTGGAAAACTCGTCATTTACAAACTCCATAAAGGTATCCCATTCGTCAAGACAGCGATTGATTTGCCAATTATAGGGTTTTATAGCGTTGTTCTGCTTTCAATATTGGTAAACAATTCCCCATTGATGGGGAGTCTTTACAACGTTCGGCCAATGGCACGATATATTGTCCTATTTTATCTCGTCGCGAACTCCGCCCTCTCAGAAAAACGTGTTACGACCCTGTTGCGTATAATCCTCGGTATCGGTATATTTCAACTCGCTGCAGGTCTCATTCAGTGGGTAGGTGGTTCCCCAGCGTTTGACTTCTTCCTACCACGTGAATCAACACTCGGCATCGCTGGATTTACGAAAGAGTACAGATTGCTTGAACTCGGCAGGGAAATTGGCAGTATCTACGGGACTTTAGGCGATACCGTAATTTACGGTATCTTTATGATTCTTGTTCTTATTGTTTATCTATCACATGTTCGACGATTGGAGTATCTAAATTTACTCGGGGCAGCGGTGCTATTTTTCTTTATCGCGCGTTCGTATTCGCGCGCTGCTACATTCGCTGCGCTACTTGCTGGGGGCGCGTGGTATTATTTCCATCACGGATGGAAAAAGACGCTCCAATTGGTAGGCGCGACTGTGTTAGTCTTCGGGCTTTTGCTGGCAGTCGTAAACCCGTTTAACCTTGAATATATAAACCCGCGCAAAGCAAGGGTCGGGCTTGTCGGCAACGTAACAGGCGTATTTTCTGGATCCTATGTCCGTATCGCGCAAAAACAGAGGTTGGGAGCTTTAATCGGACACGTTCCAACAGTCCTCGTAAACAAACCTATCTTGGGCTATGGCGCAGACCAGAATTCTACAATTGAGGGACTCAATATGAGCAAACGATCGTTCCTTTTGAAAATACTCAGTAAAAGCGGTTTCAAGGATGTATATTGGGTAGCAATTCTCTGTTTCTATGGCGTGTTAGGCCTCGTTTTTTTTGCCTTAATCTTTTATCAACTCTTTCGCGCCGCGCTCAAACTGTACAAAAGATCTGTCAGTACATCATTTACTATGGCGCGAGATATGATCTCGTCGCGCCTGACACAACGAATTGCAATTATCATGCTATGCCTCGTTGCTGTTACCGTATTCCTGCTTTTTTTTAATCGAACTCTTGAATATCGAGGTTACGGTTTTTACTTCTGGCTCTGCGCAGGTCTCATGTTTGCCAGTGATCGGGCACTCCCAACGTATAAACCTCTAAAGATAACATTGTAAAATTTTCCGCGCTGATAGGACGAACAGAATATGGTAGATAGAAGTTTTTTCTTAAGTAGATATTCTCAGCTTGCAGATGTGTATTACACCTTTAACATACCTCGCTGGACTTGCCGTATAGCACTCCCCGGGTTGATGATGCTGCTTCTGAGCATTGGCTGTCAGAATCGAAAACAGTTACCGAATACGATGCATTTAGCAATTGACACGCACAACGCCCGACCACTCCGTCAAGCACTCTACGGCTTCAATACAAACATGATGAGTGGTGATTACGGCTATCTCGACCCTGATTTTATTGAATTAACGAAAACACTTGCCCCCAAGACCTTACGCTTTCCCGGTGGTACCGTCGGCAACTTTTACCACTGGGAAATTGGTGGTTTTCTTGAGGGTGAAATGGCATCAACCCTCAGTTTAAAACTGAATCAACGAAATAAAGGAAATTACGCCAAACTTCAAAAGCGACGGGATGGGAAAATTCTTTTCGACGATTTTATGCAGCTGTGCAATACCTTAAACATAACGCCTGTTGTTGTCGTGAATTTGTGGACAGGCAGCCCGGAGGAGAGCGCGGGATGGGTCCGTTATGCTAAGGATAAGGAATACGAGGTTAAGCATTGGGAACTCGGGAATGAGTACTATCTCCCACACTACCTCAACAAATACCCGACCGCTGGGGCATACATCAAAGAAGCCAAAAAACATGCAGGGGCAATGAAAGCCGTTAACCCAGATATAAAGATATCCGTTTGTGCTACCCCAATTGCATTCCACAAAGAGGGGTGGTTCGTAAAAACACAACAACGCAAATGGGATGAAGGGCTCGCAGCGGATACCAGTTTTTTTGATGCTTACTCTGTCCATGTATACGCATACAAAGCTGTGAGGAAAAAAGAGATAGAAGAGATGCGCGGTTACCTCATGGGATGGATTCACTTTGCGGTTCCAGATGCGCTTGAATACTATCAAAAATTATTTCCGAATAAAGAGATGTGGATAACCGAGTGGAACATCGCCAATCCTGCTAATCGTGTTGCAAACACGCAGCTTCATGCAATGTACGCTGGCGATTTTTTTCTTAAGATGTTAACGATGCCTAACGTTACACAAGCGAATTTTCATGTTATCACCGGTCCTGGTAAAGGATTTCCAGTATTTTCGTCCATAACGCCTGCGAACCCTAAGACCTTTTGGAAATATGGAGGCGAACCAGACGCAGATTTCGGAAACACGATACGCCGTGCTGTTTATCCCACCTTTCAGTTGATCGGTGAAGCGTTCGCGCAAGCAGATACGCAATTCACCGTTTCAATCCAAAACCAACCCGTTCTTCTGGGGGCTATAGAATATAGGGGAAAAGAGATGTCCGGTATACAAGCGCAAGCTATCGGACAAAAAGATGCAAAAAACCTCCTCGTCCTCATCAGCAATCGTACAAGCGCAGAGCACACACCACAACTTTTCATTGATGGCAAACACTACGAAGGAGAACTTACCTATCGTTATGTTACCAATGAGAGACTCAACGCGACAAACGGAGGCAACGCCGAAATGGAGGGATCCGGCAAAATTGAGGTCAGTATTCAAGAATGGTCAGGAAAGGCAACAAAGCTCACTATCCCAAAAAACAGTTTCGGTATTTTAAAAATAAGAAATAGGTAACTGTCCCTTTCAAAAGACTGAAACGAAGTGGCAGGATTTTGAAAGGGATGTTTTTGCAATGTAATACAAGGAATGGATATCGTCTATTCCCAGACTAAATCCGGATTTCTGCGGATTGCTTCAGATAAACGAAGAGGGCGTTATTACTATGACCCATCTCAGCAAACCGCAAGGAAAGGTAAGAAGAATGATATTTATTGTAGGCAATAGTCGCAGCGGAACGACGATGATGGGACGCATATTTGGAAAACACCCCAGTGTTTATACTTTCGGCGAACTCCATTTCTTCGGACAGATATGCGCGCCGCCTTTTTCATCAAAAATAGGAAAAACAGAGGTAGAGAAGCTCGCTTCACAATTGTTTTGTATACAACGCGAGGGCTATCGGACCTACGGAAATCCACGCCGGTTCCTAAGCGAGGCACAAACATTCCTTTCAGGTTTAACCGCCTATCCTGATACATCAGCCGAGCTCTTTGAAACTTTTCTCCGTTATGAGTCTGCTGAAAACGATAGAACTATTCCTTGTGACCAGACACCGCGTAATGTCTTTTACATTTCAGATATTCTTGAACTTTATCCCATGGCACGGGTTATCAACATGATTCGCGATCCACGTGACGTATTACTATCGCAAAAGAGAAAATGGAAACGCCGGTTCCTTGGTGGAAGTAATATACCGATAAAAGAGATGTTTCGGGATTGGGTAAACTATCACCCGATAACCATCAGTCATATCTGGCGCACTGCCGTTAATGCCGCGGATCGATTCGCACAACACGATCAGGTTATTTCTGTCTACTTTGAGGAGCTTCTGACCCACCCTGAAAAAACAGTCAAATCCCTCTGTGATTTTGTCGGTATTACTTACATTGATGGGATGCTCCAAGTCCCGCAAGTTGGTTCTTCCGTTGCAGCAGACCAACCACAACGACTCGGTATCAATCCGCATCGCGCGCACAGTTGGCGCAGTGAAAAAACCGGGGATGAACTCAGTTCTGCTGAAATTTATCTCAACCAAACAATAAACACAACCCTTATGAAGAAACATAACTATAGCCCCATCTCAATACAACCTAATCCCGCGGGTTTAACATTTCATTTATTGACTTTCCCAATGAAATTAGGTGGCGCATTTCTTTTTAACCTTGACCGGATGAAAAGCATCCGTGAAACATTAAAAAGGCGAATGTTTTAATGTTAGGTTTCTACTCCGATTTTCCCTTGTCCAAATCGGGCAATTGATGCATTTCAACGTCTTTGATTCTAATTAGCACCCTGGATACATAACTTGGAATGAAATGGAGAGCGGATCCTCGGAGAAGCACGTCAAATTTCAAATCTGTCTAACCGAACTGCAAGGAAAATTAAAAAGTGATTGCACAAATTAATCCGAATTATATCAAAACGCGCCCAATGAAGGCAATAACCCGTTTCATGAGTTACGCCTTCTTTGAAGGACGTCCGACAACCACAAAAGGGCGTTGGATAAATCCAATCGTCTTTGCTCTGCTAAAAGCAGTCGCTACCAACAATAGTAGATACAGGTCTGTTGAGAAACCGGTTTTCATCTTAGGGACTGGACGTAGCGGCACTACAATACTCGGTATCGTCCTTTCCATGCATAGAGAAGTCGGCTACCTCAATGAACCCAAGGCGATATGGCATGTCATCCATCCGCATGAAGACATCATCGGAAACTACAGTCGAGGCGACGCAAAATATCGTCTTGCCACGGAGGACGCAACAGACGACATGCATCAACGCGCGACGCAAATGTTCGGGGCCTACTTGACAGTGACCCGTTCAAAACGTATCGTTGATAAGTACCCTGAACTCATCTTCAGGGTGGGTTTCGTGCGGGCTTTATTCCCTGATGCCCGTTTTATCTTTCTTGTGCGGAACGGTTGGGATACATGCCATTCCATCGCAAATTGGTCCCAACGATTTGGAATTCACGTTAATAACGAAAAACACGATTGGTGGGGAGTCGATAACCGCAAATGGAGGCTATTGGTCGATCAGATCGTTAAAACAGATACAACCTTCGCTGAAATCGTTGATGAAGTTGAGCATTTTGATCGACATCTTGACAGGACAGCCATAGAATGGGTTGTCACTATGCAGGAGGGACTCCGTTTATTGAAAGTTTTACCCGATTGTATCCATCTCGTTCGCTTTGAGGATCTAACAGCAAAACCAGACGAGACACTCGCCGAACTATGCAGTTTCTGTGAACTTCCAGAAGATAACACGTTCCGCGAGTACGCTCGACAGACGCTGCATCCAGTGCCTGCCAGAAAACCGTTTGACCTTCACCCGAAAATCGCCCATGTTTTCCATGACACAATGGAAAAACTAAGGTATAATAATTAGATAAACTTTAATTACTATGGTTTGGAC
>RKRO01000266.1 GCA_007571355.1 Candidatus Poribacteria bacterium
GTTATAAAGTATCTTGATGTTGGAGAGATGACAATCACGGGTTCCGATAAGGTGGGCGATGATGCTTTTTACGCGGCGCGGGATATCATCCTAACAATTACCGCCAAACGTCCAGAAATCCTTAGCAAACTATCAGGCTATGAATTCATTCTTGTTGTCCCCGGAGAAAGCCTCACCGCGGCTCTCGGATGGGATGAGCGCAAGTCGAAATTGAGGGGGCTCGCGTTAATACAGCAAGAGTCTTTAGGGTTCCCCGGTCGTTTTGCTGCACATATTGAGCGGAAGAACAGACCGAGCATGGAAACGTTTGTCCACGAGTTCGGGCATGCGATCCATTATGTCGTTTCACGGATGGACCCAGAGTTTAACCCGTCCTTAAATCGTGCCTACAATCGGGCGATGAAACTCGGATTGTGGGCAGATAAGTATTTTACACCAGACAATTGGAAGTTGCAGTACTCGCCAATAGACGAGTATTGGGCAGAAGGTGTCCGGATGTGGTATTACTTCGGTGCGGGTCAGGAATTTGAAACGAGAGATGCGTTCAGGAAGTATGATCCTGAACTTACGAGTTTGCTCAGTCTTTGGTTGTCTGACGAAGAAATCTCGCACGGATACTGATAATATTTTCTTCCGTTTCTTGACAAAAAATTTGACTTCTAATCCCGCACAATATATAATCACTTCCATGAAGAAACTGCGAATCTCATAACTATCTCATTTTCGGTTTTCCGTAGTTTGATATTATGGAATAATGGAGGACATAGACATGGCGAAACTACGTGTAGGGGTCATCGGTTGTAGCGGTATCGGCACAACGCACGCATCTGGCATCGTCGGTCTGCCGAACGTTGAATTAGCCGCAGGCTGCGATTTTGTTCAGGGAACGTTAGACGCTTTCAAAGAAAAATATCAGGACAATTGGGACAATATCTCCTTGTATACCAACCATCAGGAAATGCTCGCCGCTGAGGATTTAGATGTCGTAACGGTGGCGACCTCTGACCATCGACACGCCGACCTTGTTGTTGACGCGGCAAATGCCGGTGTAAAGGGTATCTTTTGCGAAAAGCCGATGGCGACGCGTATTGAAGATGCAGACAGAATGATAGAGGCAACCGAGCGAAACGGTACTATTTTGTCGATCGACCATACGCGTCGGTGGCAACCGTTGTGGCGGCATACGCATGATGTCGTCGTCGGGGGCGGACGTATCGGGGATGTCCAATACGTTATCGGGACCTTGAGCGGCGGACGCGCGATGCTGTTCCGCAACGGCACACATCTTGTCGATGCCATCTGCTATTTCGCCAACTCGGAACCGGAATGGGTCTCTGCCGAATTAGAAGACGGCTATGAAGACTACAACGAGTATAAAGGCGATGGCGGACATGTGCCTGCGACCGAGCCTTCCGCGCACGGGTATATCCACTTTGCGAACGGTGTACGCGGCTACTATGCCGGCGGTCCAAAGACAACACTCTCTGGATTTCGCTTAGAGATCGTCGGAACCAATGGCTATATCCTTATAAGTGACCGAGGGGCGACACTCCACCAAAATGATGCCATTGAGACGATTGAGGCACCGTCATGGGATATGACGGGTATCCCTGCGGGGGTACGGGAGTTGGTAGGTCTTGTTGCTGAGGGTGGCGAACCTGTTTCGCCTGGGAGCGAGGGGTACAAAGTCGTCCAAATTATCATCGGTTTCCTGACTTCACAGCAACGTGATAATGGAAAGGTCAGGCTTCCGTTGTCTGCTGGTTAGTCTGCATCGACTTTTTTAAGACAATAGAATTTTCAGTTGACCAGTGCAGATAGACCGTATCGCCTTGTTGGAAGCGGTGTGTATCTTTCATACCGATGTTCTGCTGCTGCGCAATAAGTGGCGTTGGATAGTCTGTCCGAACCGTATACTGTAGCGTCGTACCAAGGTAACTTTCGTCTTGAATTGTACCGCGTAAACAATTTGAAGTATCAGGGACTGCCGTTGTGCTTAGGTCAAGACGTTCTGGACGAATCGCTATAGTGACAGGTGCGTTCAGCGGTATATCTTTAGTTGATACACAAATAACCTTGAGCGGCGGATCTGTTGTCAAGGCGATTTCGTTTTCGCTGATAAGTGTTCCGTTAAGGAAGTTAGAGGTGCCGATGAAGGCAGCGACGAAACGACTCTGCGGTGAATCGTAGATTTCGGATGGGGTTCCCACCTGAAGGATTTTTCCATCGTTCATCACTCCGATCCGATCCGACAGTGCCAACGCCTCGCCTTGGTCGTGCGTAACGTAGACAAACGTGATGCCGACTTTGCGTTGCAGTGCTTTGAGTTCGGATTGCATCTGTTTTCGGAGTTTGAGATCGAGCGCAGAGAGCGGTTCGTCTAACAGTAAAATGGTGGGTTCGTTAATCAGGGCTCGCGCCAGTGCGACACGTTGCCGTTCACCACCGGAGAGTTCATTTGGTTTCCGGGTGCCATATCCGGGGAGCTGAATTAAATCTAACGAACGTTCAACGGCATCCGAGATTTCTGATTTCGATGCCTTTTTCATTTGTAGCCCGAATGCGATGTTCTGCGCGACGGTCTTATGGGGGAACAAGGCGTAATTTTGGAAAACGGTGTTGACTGGACGGCGATACGGGGGTGTTTCTGCCATCAATTCGCCGTTGATAGAGACTTGGCCAGAAGTAGGATACTCGAACCCACCGATGATGCGCAGCGTCGTC
>RKRO01000517.1 GCA_007571355.1 Candidatus Poribacteria bacterium
CTGGGGGCGTGGAAATGGAATTGCAGAAGGTGATACTTCGTTCCATCAATCTCAATCCAATTGCCTTTCGGATACTCGACTTGGATGGTGTTCTCCGTATTGCGGATAGTGACAGATGCCGACCGGTAGTTGAAAGTAATAGCCGAAAGTTGAGCAGGCGTAGGGTTCACAATGTCAATCGGTGATTGGTGTATACCTGTATCACATATCCGATATTCTGCAGTGAGTCGTCCCCAAACCTCCGGTCCGTTCTCTTCTTCATACCCCCAACATATCGGTACATTTTTTGCTTTTTGACTACAATTCATATAATTTTAATAAGCCGCTTCCTTACCCCCATACATACAACGTAGGTCGGGTAGAGCGTAGCGAAACCCGACATGACACTTGCCATTCGCAAATCTGGCAAAATCATTATTATAACCCAAATTGCTCCCAACGGATTTTGGAAAAAGTGTTGCACAGTTTTTCGGAAACTTTTTTCACCCTATAGGGGTGTTATGGCTATAGGAACCGGTCATTCAAGCGACCGCCCCCATAGAGGTGCTATACCTATAAACAAGTGGCAACTCGCGTTATATATAGCATAGCACGACACGCGCATAAAGTCAAACAAATGCAATTAGAAATCCCTCCGCAAAAAACTTGACACATCCCACCAATATATGCTATTATAATCCTAAACCCAAATCTCTCACGAAACTGGTAAAACCAATGACAAGTTCACATCTCAAAACCGCATACCCAACAGACGACACACCTGACAGCAATCGCTCCCTAACATCTCCAGGCCCCGGCCGGTTGTCAGCAGTGAAAAACCCAATTTACCCCCCCCCACATATCATAAGTTAAGTAAAACCTACACACGACAGCATCCATATACAAAGCCTGCTATCGCGTTTATGACCTCTGCCCCGCGCCCAGCAGGCTTCATCTTTTCACCCAATTCCCCCCTATTTGCGAAGGAATTGGGAATTTTATTACTCTTCCTGCTTTGCGGGTTTCTCTCTTCATTCCCCTCTGCTTGCGGGGAGTAGGGGGAGGTAAATTCTCCTCATTCTTGGAGGGGTGGAAGAGCAACTTCCCCCTTGATAAGGGCGTTAGGCGGGCTAAACACAAGGATATACTATGAAAAACACACTCCATTTCGGCGATAACCTCAACGTCATGCACGAGATGCCCAGCGAAAGCTACCATCTCTGCTACCTCGACCCGCCCTTCAACAGCGGGCGAAACTACAATATCTTCCTCGCGAACTCAAAAGCACAGAAAAAAGCATTCGGCGACATCTGGCACTGGGACGATACCGCCATCGCAACCCGTGATGCCATCACACACTACAACGGCAGACATCCAGAACTCATAGATGTTATGGAAAACGTGTCAGAATGCTTACACGGATTTGACACTATCTTAAAAAGCAGTGGGCGACACGGTGACTCCATGCGTGCCTACCTGACCTTCATGGCACCGCGCTTGGCAGAAATCTATCGGTTGCTAAAGCCAACAGGGAGCATCTACTTGCATTGTGACCCCCATGCAAGCCATTATCTTAAGTGTCTCCTGGATGTTATTTTTCGCCCAGAAAATTTCCGCAATGAGCTTACATGGTTTAAGGGATATCGTGGAACACCACGAAAAAATAGGTATCAACAGGAACATGAAACTATTCTCTTTTACTCGAAGACTAATGCCTACACCTGGAATAATATTTTCAGTGAATACAAAGATCCGGATCTGAAAAGATATAATAAAGTAGATAGTGAGGGCAACAGATATGCTCTTGTCAAAAGGCAGCGCACCAACGGTGAAGTCTATTACGGAAAAACCTACCCCCGAGGTAAACTTCAAGGGGATGTTATTGAGATACCAGTTTTAGCTTCAACAAGCAAAGAACGTCTCGGCTACCCGACGCAAAAACCACTTGCACTCTTAGAACGCATTATCAAAGCCTCTTCCAACCCAGGAGACACCGTCTTCGACCCTTTCTGCGGATGTGGCACAACCATCGATGCCGCACACGGACTCAACAGACACTGGGTCGGCATAGACCTTACCGTCCTCGCCTTAGAACCTATGGAACGCAGACTCCAGGAGCGACACGGACTTCAGGCAAACCGAGATTACCATATAGAAGGCTACCCCACAACACATCAAGATGCAGTCCTCCTCGCCGAACAGAGCCCTAATGACTTCGCAAACTGGGCAGTCACACGATTAGGCCTCAGTCCCACACCCAACAGCAACGACGGCGGGTTCGACGGCACAGGTAAGATGTTGCTTTGGGAAAACAGACACGTCGCCGAAACCGAGCAGCAAAAACTCCCCGTCATCGCAGAAGTCAAATCCGGACGGAGCCTAACTCCAAATCAGGTGCGTGCTTTCCGCACAGCCATGCAGGATCAAGGGGCCGCCATCGGTATTTTTGTTACTTTGCACCCCGTCACCCGCGGCATGCGGAACTTGGCAGAAGCGGAAGGCTTCTTTGAACACAACAATAAAAGGTATCCGCGTCTACAATTCTGGCAAATCAATGACAGTTACTTCACAGATGGCACAATACTGGTATCTCTTCCGTGGCAAATTGATGAACGTTTGAAAGCATCCCCGCACCATGACAGCCAATCGACACTTTTCTAACCCGTGTGTTCCCCTTGTTTGCGGCTCCCTCCTCATCCCCTTGCTTGCAAGGTGGGCTTGCCGTTTCCATATCTAAC
>RKRO01000026.1 GCA_007571355.1 Candidatus Poribacteria bacterium
AAATATATCTCCAGAACAAAGGATTCACAATGGACAAAATACCCTTTATGAAACTCAGTGGTGCGGGCAATGACTTCGTCATCATCAATAACTTGGCGGGAATCGTTGATAGTACCGATACAAACTTTGTAAAAAAACTCTGTCAACGCCGTATGTCCGTCGGAGCCGATGGTGTTCTCCTCGTCGAAAAGGCAGACGATGTTGATTTTCGCATGCGCTATTTTAATGCTGACGGTGGTGAAGTGGAAACTTGTGGCAACGGTGCACGCTGCATCTCCAAATTCGCCTACCTCAACGGCATCGCGTCCGAACAGATGCGGTTCCTAACGAACGCCGGAATTTATGAATCCGAAATTGTCGGTGAAAACGTTAAAGTTCGTATGAGTAATCCGACGGATATTCGGTTGAATGTCCCACTCCAGTTAGAGGATGGGATGCACACCGTCGGTTTTGCGAATAGTGGTGTACCCCATGTTGTTTTTTTTGTAGACGATTTAGAAGGCACAGATGTCTTTGACCTTGGACAGCAGACGCGCTATCACGCCGACTTCAAGCCGGATGGTACCAACGCTAACTTTATTCGTGTCCAGTCGCCAGAGTTAATAGATATTCGGACCTATGAACGTGGTGTTGAAGACGAGACGCTGGCGTGCGGCACCGGTTCGATCGCTTCTGCGCTCATCGCAGCGTCGCTGGGCAAAGTTGTATCCCCTGTCTCCATCAAAACAGCAAGTGGGGTCGTCTTGAAGATTCATTTTGAATTCGAAAACGTCGATGCGAAAAACGTCTATCTTGAAGGTGATGCTCGCGTTATCTACGTGGGCGAACTCACAGCGGATGCTTGGAATTATTAGAAGGAATAGGAAGACCCACACCACTGGGTTTCCGTAGCCATCAAGGAGAGTTTATATGTTTCAAGGTTCTTATGTCGCACTTGTCACACCGTTTAAGGACGATGAATCGCTTGACGAAGCGAAACTCAAGGAACTGATTCAATTTCAGCTTGACGGTGGCACACACGGCATCGTCCCGTGTGGCACAACCGGCGAATCCCCCGCGCTGTCGGAGGTTGAACACGATAGGGTCATAGAAATTACAGTTGAGACTGTCAATGGAAAGGTTCCCGTTATTGCGGGCACTGGCTCTAATTCAACGACGCGGACGTTGCGTGCAACGCAGCACGCCAAAGCCGCCGGTGCAGATGCCGTCCTGATTGTCACGCCCTACTACAACAAACCTACACAGGATGGATTGTATGCCCACTACATGAAAATCGCCGATACGGTGGACATCCCGATCGTCGTCTACAACGTTCCGGGACGGTGCGGCACTGATATCCTTTCGCCGACGATTGCGCGCCTTGCTGAGCATCCGAATATCGTTGCACTCAAAGAGGCAACGGGTGAACTCAAGCGCGCCAGTGAAGTCGTCAACTTGTGTCCTGATGATTTCGTCGTACTCTCCGGTGATGATGTGAACACGCTACCGATCCTTGCTGTCGGCGGCAAAGGTGTTATCTCGGTTGTGGCGAACGTCTCGCCGACGGATGTCGCGGAGATGTGCAATGCTTTCCACGCTGGAAACCTTGAACTTGCACGTAAACTCCACTATAAGACGTTGTCTTTGGCAGTTGACCTCTTTATTGAGACGAACCCGATTCCAGCGAAAACCGCGCTCCAGCTGATGGGCAAACTCAACGGCAAACTACGATTGCCACTCGCACCGATGGAATCTGCGAATCTTGAATCCTTGCGGAATACGTTGACGAAATCGGGATTGATTTAGGAGAAATGGTAGGTGCGGTTTCTCGACCGCCCCGTTTAAACGGAATGTAAATCTTATGGAAATGTTCGCTGCTAATGAACAAATTGTTGTGCAAAGAGTTCGTCAATATTTGACTGATCTCCGACGTAGACTTCCCACAACAGTTGGTTTTTCAAATCCTACTGACCTTTATTCAATTAAGACTGAATATAGAATTCAGATAGGGAGTTCCAAGTGTCGGGCAGATGTCGTGCTGGTGAAAGAAGATTTACCCTTAATTTGGGGATTTCAGGAAAATCCTTTAATTGTCATTGTTGAGTGTAAAGCCGTAGGAAGAGAAGGTGATGGTGTTGAACAGTTGAAATCTTACTTAGCTGCAGCAGATACACGTTTCGGTATATTTGCAGCAAGCCTTCAAGCAGATGATTGGCAATATTACGAGAATCATGGACGCAACAAGTTTGTATCTATTTCTCCTCAAGACTTTGAAGCACAAGTTCGCGACGAAGAAGATCTTGCGATTAGGAAACAAGTAGAAGCGGAAAAACGCATCAGTCAAGGAATAGAAAGACGCTCCGATCGTACTGAACAAAAGCTTGAACTGGAATATAAAAGGAAAGAAGAAAATTTGCAATCCGGTTTGCAAAGAAGGCTAAAGGAAGAACGAAGCGAAGGTTTCAAAAATGGATTCTGGGCCGGTGTAATTAGTGTTATTGCTTTGGTTATTGTTATTGCGATTATTGCTTCGGGGGGTTAGGTGAGTTATCGCAATTTTACCTTAGAGTCAGTGTTAACGACGTTTCAGTTGAAGAAGGTCGAAATCGCAGGGATCTTTTCCTCAATAGAACCGGTTGCTCCGAGTGCTTACCTCACAACAGGATTGACGAAAAAGATTCCGTTGGCATCGGCTATCGGGACCGAGAAAGCACGTTCTGAACTCATTGTCGC
>RKRO01000581.1 GCA_007571355.1 Candidatus Poribacteria bacterium
TCGCGAGCCCAGCTCGCTCCTACAAGAAGAGGTAACTTAGGCGTTTTGGTATCAAAACGAAAACTATTTGCGTTGGCGTGGTACGAAGATGACGACCCAACAGGTTTTTAGCAACCACCGGATATCTGTAGCGATGCTCTGTGTGGCGACGTAGCGGAGATCCATCGCGAGTTTTTTGGGCATGAGTTCTGTGATATAATAGTGTTCGGCATCTTGCTGCCCCTTTAATTTCTCTTCCTCATCACGGTTCGCGAGTTGTGATGGACCAGTCATTCCCGGTTTTACCCGTAGCACCTGTTTCTGTATTTCCGTATAGTGTTTAACATAATCAGGAGCCTCCGGACGGGGGCCGATGAGACTCATCTCTCCTTTGATAACATTGATTAAGTTCGGGAGCTCGTCAAGTTTCGTCCATCTCAAGAACCTGCCGATCGGTGTGATCCGTGTGTCTCGATAGGTTGTCAAGCTGCCACCGAGCGTATCGGCATTGACGACCATCGTTCTGAATTTATACATTTCAAAAATAACCTCATCTTTGCCGACGCGCTTCGATTTGTAAAACACAGGTCCTTTAGATTGCAGCTTCGCCAACAGACTACCAACCAAAAAAAGCGGGAACAGCAGCAGAAATGTGATTATCGCTAAAACGACATCAAAGGTTCGTTTGACCCAAACAGATTTGGGGGCTATGATAACGTCTTGGGTGTCTACGGTATGTGACATACGCTTCCCCAACTTTATAGTAGTGTTAGCGGCGGTTCGCCCTGGCGGTTTTCGTTTCCGCGGGGAACTGAATAATCTCCGACCCCCTGTCGGTATCCGTGTCTGTAATGAATGCTCGGTTCGGTTGATATGTCGGCACCAATTCTTGGAATTTTGCGACGATGCCTTCCGCGTCGAGTGCATCTGCAAGCATTGAGAGCTCGCCAATCTGTGAAAGGAGCAGACGTTCTTCAATTTCTTCGAGCTGTGCTACGAAAATACGCTGATGCTTCGTCGCCGTAACGCCTTCCTGTGGCGTGAGGAGTTCTTCGTATAATTTCTCGCCGGGTTCTAAACCTGTAAATTCGATCTTGATGTCTCTATCGACCTCAAGTCCGGAGAGTCGGATGAGGTCTTCGGCAAGGTCAAGGATTTTGATCGGTTCGCCCATATCTAACATCAGAATCTCGCCGCCATTTCCCATCGCCCCCGCTTGGATAAGGAGTTGAACGGCTTCTGGGATCGTCATGAAGTATCGGGTCGCTTCGCGGTGTGTGACGGTGACGGGACCACCTTTAGCGATCTGGCGCTTGAAGTTTGGCAGCACACTTGCGCGACTCCCGATAACATTTCCGAAACGGACAGCGATAAACCGTGTCCCGTTCTGCTTCGCCTTGCACTGGATCAATTTCTCTGTCACACGTTTGGATGCGCCGTAGACGCTTGTCGGATTCACGGCTTTATCAGATGAGACGAGGATAAACGCCTCTACCTTGTGTTTGATCGCAGCATCAATAAGGTTCTGTGTACCGAGAATATTGTTTTTGACAGCTTCATCGGGATGGTTCTCCATGAATTTAACGTGCTTATGTGCGGCGGCATGGAAAATAATGTGTGGGCGATATTTGCGTGTAATTTGGGAAACCTTGGCGTTATCGCGAATGTCACCGATAATCACAACACGGTTAAGTTCCGGTTCAGACTCACGGAGTTCTATGTCTGTGTGGTAAAGACTGTTTTCACCGCGTCCAAAGAGGATAAGGAGTTCGGGGTCGAGCTTTGCGACTTGTCGGCAGAGCTCGGAACCGATAGAGCCGCCAGCACCGGTTACCATGACCCGCTTCCCAGAGAGGTATTTGGAGACTTCGGCGATGTCCATCTGTGAGGTAGATCGGTTGAGAAGGTCCTCGAATCGGACTTCCCGAATTTGGCTGACGCTTGCGCGGCCTTCAAGAATCGCGTGAATGTTCGGAACGATCTTGAATTGGCATCCGCGGTACTCGCACTGGCGGATAATCTCACGAATTTTTCCGCCGGGTGCTGATGGAATCGCGATGACAACCTCGTCAATCATCCGTTTGTGAGTAATATATGTCAGGTCCCGGGTGTTACCGAGTACTTCAAGCCCGGCGACAGTTCTACCTACCTTACGCGGGGCATCGTCAATGAATCCTATGGGAGCATACCCTTTTTCGGGATGATTTCTGATTTCACGGAGAACACCAATGCCCGTTTCACCTGCCCCCACGATGAGTACTTTCGTCTGCGGTTTCCGAGCAGGGAGTTGGGGCTGTGCGTTCCCGCCGTTTAGGTGTTTGATTTTCCGTGGCCCTGCGTTGACGATCCGCTTATCTCGCTGAAGCAGTTGGGCAGAGAACTTGGTGAAACCGATAAGTGCAGAATTATAGAATCCATCAATCAAGAACAGCACCCAGGCGGTTTTGAGTAGGACAGCCAACGCGATCAGTCCGAAAGTCGCTAATAAGATTGCAACTGCCAATTTACGGAATTCCTGAACAGCGGCGTGCTGCCACATCGGTTTGTATACATTGAACCCCAGTAAAATCCCGATACGGACCATCGTGACGAGGGCGGCGATCCCTAAAAAATGCTGAAAGGGTGATATATCTGCACCCTGTAGGATAGCAGGAAGCGATGTAGGCTGTTCTAATAGATCAAAACCGAATTGTCGACTGGTTAGATAAGCAAATAAAAATGCGATATTGATAAGAAGTACATCAACAATAACTACGGGACTCCATTTTATTTTGGGTTTATCCATATTCCCTCCTCTCAACTTTTCAGAGATGATTGCGTGTCTGCTTTGTGTTTCGATGCGTGGATGGCTTGTGCATAGACATGCTTCAATCGATCACCGATAGCTTCCCAGCTGTAACCGGCTTCAACACGGGCTCTTGCGGTCTGTGCAAGGTTCGCCCGTAGGCGTTCGTTAGCAAGTAACCGACTCACCTGCTCGGCAAAATCTGCTGGTGTATCGGCGACAAGGAGTTCTTTATCGACATCCGCTTCCAAACCCATTGCGCCAACGGACGTGGTGACAATGGGTACTTGCATCGCCATCGCCTCTAAATTCTTCGTTTGTACGCCCGAACCGGCCCGCAAAGGTGCGACAAAAACGGATGCTTTCTCAAAATAGGGGCGGACATCCGGCACGTAACCGGTGACAATAACACCGTCTTGTACCTCAAGCCGTTTCACTGCATCCGACGGATGATTACCGACGACATAAAAAGTCGCTTCAGGGTGCCGTTCACGAATATGGGGGAAAATCTCACTACAGAAATAGATGACGGCATCGGCATTTGGAAAATAGTTCATTGTGCCAGTAAAGAGTAATACCGGTGCGGATGCTATTGCTGCGTTCGGTTGAAAGTATTCGAGATCGACCCCCATTGGAACGATTGATAGATCCAAACGATCATCTTGTTGCAACAGGTAGTCGCGGTCGAAACGCGCAACAACGGTGCCGCAATCGAAAGACTTCATAATATCGACTTCATAGCGTCGGACACGTTTTTCCTCTAATTTTACCAAGAAACGCTTTGGAGTGCAATCTAATTTAATTTTCGCAAGCCACGGATGACTTTCAAGTTCAGCGCGACGGCTAAGATTCAGTGCCAACGAATCACACAAATCTAATACTTTCGCAGGTCCTTGAACCTTTGCCACGTATTGTCCCATCCGAAAAAGATGTGCGTGAATCAGTTCAAACTGTTCTTGCGCGAGTATCTGGTTAATCTTTTGTTGCATCTGAGGTGCGTACCAGTAATGCAGCTGAAGCGGACAACGTGATAGACAGTGTAACCCTGCGTTCAAGAATCCGAAAGAACGACGGAAACGCACCCACTCTACGCGTTCACAAAACGACTCTAACTGTTTCGCTGATTCGATGTCGATTTCGGATTCAGCAAAATAAACAAGCGTTACAGCATGTTGTTTCGATAACTGCTTGATAAAGTTATACGTCCGGATCCGGTCACCCCGATGCGGTGGATACGGACACCGAAGGCTTAAAAATAGAATCTTCATTCTTTTTAATTATTGGCCTCTGTTCATCCTTCCACTTTGTTTCACAATGGGTTCTGGTCAATTTCGACGCGATGGATGCTGCAATCTACTCTATCCGTAGCCGATTTCCGTTGGTTCCGCGGTGATTTCTGATTAATTTTAACTATATTTACATTAAGAGCAGCTACGTTAGCCCGGTTCTTCTTCAGGCAATTCGGCTTCATCAATGAGCATCACTGGGATACCGTCTCGGATCGGATAGCGACGCTGACACTCGCCAATGCAGACCAGTTTCTGTGCCGTTTCATCGTGCTCTATTCCACCTTTACAGGCCGGACATGCGAGGATGTCAAGTAAAGTTTTGGAGAGCGTATACGCGTTTTCGGAATTCAAAGGTGTTCTCCTTATTTGCTGTCAAATCGCGCAGCATAGGGATCTTACTATACGACTGCTATTTTTATGCGCCGTGGCATCGCTTGTATTTTTTACCGCTACCGCAAGGACAAGGCGCGTTTCTACCGACCTTCGGCATGTTTCCCATCGCTTGTTGTGAATCGAATGCTGCTGTATTGCTCGCTGTAGCTGCACCATTTGTTCGTGCGCGCCTCGGGGGCTGTCTACGCCGGCTGTCTGCGCGCCGGCCTGGAACACGGCGTGGTGCTTGCGTATTGACCTGAGATTTGAAGATGAATTCGCTCACTTCTTCCTCAATTGACTGATACATCGTTTCAAAGACGGCCAGTGCCTCATTTTTGAAGACGACAATCGGGTCTTTACCCCCGTATCCTGCGCCGAACCGGATACCTTCTTCGATGTAGTCAATATTATGGAGGTGTTCCTTCCAATGATCGTCGATCCTATCAAGAAGGAGTAACCGTTCAAGGAGACGCATCATCTCTGGACCGAGTTCAGTTTCGCGTTGCTCGTAAGCCTCGCGCAATAATGCCAAAGTTTGCTCTTCAATTTCGTCTATGTTCGCCTGCGCCAAGGGGGCCTTCCACATCGGTATGATTGGGAATTTACTCATCAACCACTGTTCGTACCTGTCTGGGTTTTCGAGAGTGTTTCCTTTTTCCTCTGATATATTGTCGTCGATTGCATCTTGAACGACGCGTTCTATCATCTGCCAAATTGTTGTTTTCAGGGTAGCAGCTCCTCTGCCCCCTTTTTCAGCGAGTGCTGCGAGCCCACCTTCTTCGAGGGCGTTTCCGTTTTCCTGTGATTCGGAGCCATCCGTTTCTGATACATCTGCGCTTTCTGAGAGGATGGCCATGTCAGTCGCGGATGCTAAGACGGTATCGCGCAAGGTGTAAATGGTGTCGCGCTGTGAATCCATGACATCATCGTACTTGAGGAGGTTTTTACGAACTTCAAAGTGCATCTGTTCGACACGTGTCTGTGCCTTTTCAATGGATTTGGTAACCCAGGGATGTTCTAAGGGAACCTCTTCATCCATTCCGACACGTGTCATCAATCCCTGCAAACGTTCAGAGCCAAATTTGCGCATCAATTCGTCTTCAAGCGAGAGATAGAACCGCGATGAACCGGGATCTCCCTGTCTACCGGCACGTCCACGGAGCTGATTATCAATCCGTCTCGACTCGTGGCGTTCAGTGCCGAGGATATGGAGTCCGCCTGCGGCTAATACCTTCTCTTTGTTTTCGTTACAAATTGCTTCCGCTTTTTCGAGGGCTGTCTGATATACGGAGGAATCTGGGTGTAGTTCATCTACTTTAGCCTTCTGTTTGCGGAGCATATCCTTCGCTAAACCTTCCGGATTCCCGCCGAGGAGGATGTCGACACCCCGTCCTGCCATGTTCGTAGCGATCGTCACAGCCCCGGGAATACCTGCTTGTGCGATAATATCTGCTTCGTGTGCGTGTTCCTTGGCGTTCAAGACCTGGTGCTTGATGTCCCGATGTTTCGCTTTAAGCATTTTACTCAATTTCTCAGAGTTTTCAATCGAGGCTGTCCCGACAAGGATTGGACGCTCTTTTTTGTGCTGTTCGACGATATCTGCCAAGACTGCGTCATACTTCGCCTCTTCAGTTGCATAAATTTGGTCGGCATGATCCAGGCGAATCATGGGTTCATTGGTCGGAATGACGGCGACCTCTAACCCGTAAATATGTGCGAATTCGTTTGCTTCCGTTGCTGCCGTACCCGTCATACCAGCGAGTTTGTCGTACATGCGGAAGTAGTTTTGGTAGGTGATTTTGGCACTGGTTTCGTTTTCCTGAACGACTTTGACGCGCTCCTTCGCTTCAATCGCTTGGTGCAGTCCTTCATTCAACCGTCTACCGATCTGTTTCCGTCCTGTGAATTCATCTACAAGGAGGACTTCTCCATTTTCTACGAGATAATCCACATCGCGTTTGTAGAGATGTTGTGCGGTGAGTGCCTGATTGACATGATGGACCATAGCGATATTGGTATGTTCATAAAGATTACCGACACCAAGGCGACGTTCGACTTCTTCAACACCTTCGTCGGTGAGGGTTACGCTGCCGCGGGATTTCCCTTGTTGGTCAATCTGGAAATGTTCATCTTCTTTGAGTTGTGTGACAACGCTGTTAACTTGCCTATAGAGTTCAGCGGGTTTACCGGCGGCGACTGAGATAATGAGCGGTGTACGCGCCTCGTCAATAAGGATACTGTCAACTTCATCTAAGATAGCGTAGGCATGCCCGCGTTGTACCTTCGCGTCAAGCGAGAGAGCACTGTTATCGTGCAAGTAATTAAATCCAAATTCGCTGTGGACACCGTAGGTGATATCTGCTTTGTATCCGAGTTTTTTCTGTTCATAGGGTATTAGACTGAGTGTCAATCCGACAGAGAGTCCAAGGAAGTTATAGACTTTTCCCATCCATTCTGCGTCCCGGCGGGCGAGATAGTCGTTAACGGTGGCGACATGGACCCCTTTTCCAGTGAGTGCATTGAGATAAACAGCGAGGGTTGAGGTGAGTGTTTTCCCTTCACCGGTCCGCATCTCGGCGATGCATCCTTGATGGAGTGCGGCGGCACCCATAATCTGGACATCGTAGTGTCGCTGTTTCAGTGTCCGGACAGCTGCTTCTCGGACGACAGCGAATGCATCTGGTAGAAGTTCATCGAGCGACGCGCCTGCCTCTAACTTTTGACGGAACTCTGAGGTCTTGGATTGCAGTTGTGCATCGTTAAGTTTTTTTATTTCCGGTTCGCGCTGATTGACGGCTTCAACGATGTCACGAAACTTTTTGACATCCCTATCTTCTTTACTACCGAAGACTTTTGTTAGCACTTTTTGGAACATTTTTTTAATTTTCCTTGCGGTTCGATATTTCTAACTTTCCTTGCGGTGCGGTTAGGTCCGTTGGAACTTGAAAGTCTTTTTCGTACATCCGCCTTCCACTTCGTTTCAGGCTATGTGCTTTTTTTATAAAAACTGATTTTCTTTGCGGTTTGTTCAATAGGTTTTTGCCAAGAATGTTGTGCTCTGTATACCCAATTTCACTAAAACCTTTACTTGAACTCCGGTTCACGCGCCACATCCGGTGTCTCTATTACGTTCGCGTTAAAGGGCTCTAACAAATTGTGTCCATCAATTTTTTTTCGCAAAACCGAGTAGATCATCGTGTTTCCAGTGGAAGCGATTGAAAATAGGTAGGCAATCACCACCCCGACCACCATTAGCATCGTAAGTGTAAAAAAAATAGCGGTCACTGTTGTGAAAGCGGATGCCTCCTTCATAGCCGTACCGATGTTAAAAACCCCAAAAATGTTAATGTAGGGCAGCATCGTTAACTTTTCGATGGTACCACCGAGCCATAAGTTTGCGCAAGCTGCAATATACTCCATCTGTCCAGTGTGTAGCAACGACATCGGGAGCATAACAATCGAGAGACCAACGATGCAAAAAAAAGCCCAGATGGGTACAAAGACGAGTTTAATCAGAAACAGGATCCCTTCATAACACACGGTGCGCCAAGGTTGGTTCCAAACGATGGCAAATTGCTGATAGATAGTTTCAAATGTATCGGCACCGGTAGTGGCGACCACCGCCGGAACAAAGAGCAGGCTAACCCCTAAAATAACTCCGATCAACGCCATTAGCACGCCAAGAAAAAAGCCGAGCGGCATGAACAACGAACTGATCGTTAGGAACGGTTTTCCAATGACCGGTAACTTTCCGAGTGCTGCGATACCCAACGGTACTAAGACAAGAAATACCTGAATGAGGAGCAGCCCGGTGAACGCACCGAAAACAGACTTCCAATGTCCTTTGACAAAAGTTACTGCGTTGCCGACCGAGAAGAAGAAATCCCCACGAAGTTGCTCGATGGTAATTTTGGAAACCATAGTGCTCGCTAAGAAGAATATACACGCGAACGAGGCCGCTCCTATCCACATTGCAATCTCAGTTGTCTGTGTGAGTCCGGCATCACTGAAGGGAAGAACAGGTAGGAGTCCATAGTTATTCCAAAAGTCCTGAGCGGCGGTGTTACCTACAACCAAGAGGCTGAGATATACCAAGATTTGATAAATCAGATATGCAAGGACGAGTCCACCGAGATGAACAGCAATTTTTCGCCCGCTGAATCCGTAGCGGATGACTTGGAAAATATCCCTGAAATCGAAGTATCGTTTTTCCATGAAGGGGTCTTCTGCTTTTTTACGGGTGCTTGTGCATTAATGATACTACAATTTACACGATTTTGTCAAGTAGGAATGGTTATCAATTCATGACAATTTAGTTTTCGGTAGGGAATTTTAAAACTAAATAACCCTGGAGCTCATGTTATAAAGTATGTACTATTGCTTTAATGAAGGCAATAACCGGGCAGGTTAGATTTCCATTCGCACGCATTCTTGACATGAGTCAGCGTTGTTTTTGGTTGATGCGTCCATTTTTGACGAAGTGTTTCTGTTGCCATCTTGGGCAGTTCATAGGGATTCTCCCTTATAAAGTGTGTATAGATTGGGTATTAAGGATACGGCATCTGTGTTTGTAAGTCAATAGAAAAATCGGACTGATTTTTTTTATTGACATTTTTCCACAAAAATGTTAAATTTTTTTAAGTGTTAGGTTCTACAATCGCTGAACAAAGATGTGATAAGAGCAGGAGGAAGTACCTCTATATCATCAATTCGCCGAAAACCCTCAACAAAGGAGTACTTTCAAATGAAACATTTTCTATCAAACTTTTCACCCAGGCACCTATGGGTGT
>RKRO01000194.1 GCA_007571355.1 Candidatus Poribacteria bacterium
CGGTGTCCGCGTCCTTGAAGCACTGCTCTCTGCTTTGACCCCACAGGAGACGCTACTTTTAGCGAATTACCCCAACCCGTTCAACCCGGAGACGTGGATCCCGTATCAGTTGGCAAAACCTGCTGAGGTGTCGGTGCGTATCTATGGGGTGGACGGCGGTTTGGTCAGAACCTTGGCGTTAGGGTATCAAGGTGTTGGAGTGTATGCGTCTCGGAGTCGTGCGGCATATTGGGATGGCAAGAACGCGCAGGGCGAACCTGTGGCAAGCGGTGTGTATTTCTATACGTTGACTGCGGGCGATTTTACCGCAACGCGGAAAATGTTGATAAGGAAATAGTCACTGCTGGGCGGGGAAACCCCGCCCCTACGCGCTTGGCAGCTGCCCCGCCTCAAAAAATCGGAAGAGTATTATTTAATATTGCTTATCGTAACATCCGAAAATAAATGCGCACCTTTCGGAACACAACCCCCCTAACCCCCCTTATCAGGGGGGAATCAGAGGGAATATGAACACAACCCCCCTACCCCCCTTATCAGGGGGGAAAAAGAGGGAATATGAACACAACCCCACGAAGAAACACTTTCTTCGCATTGCATTTTCGCGTTCGCACCCTTCCCCCTTATCAGGGGGGAATCAGAGGGATCTCGCTTCTATTTGATGTGTTTCCATAATTACTGGCTTTACTATAAAAGGACCGAACGCCAGCGGCGGGCTCTGTCTATAACGTGAGTTTGATAAATACCTAAAACAGCCGCTTTTCCGCTGAGCGTCGCCCTCCCCCCCTGATAAGGGGGGATCAAGGGGGGTTGGGTTTTTAAAAATCACCGCTTTTTGGGGACTCTATTGCTTCTTTCGGGAATGTGCGTCTGCTGGGGAAACCGCTCATATCTTTTTCAAACTGGCGTTTATAAATAGTTCTTGAAAAATTTACGAAGATTGTAATACAATGTTCGTAAACTAACCAACACTATTCATGAAAAGTAAAAAGGGGAGTCCAGCATGCGTTTTACACACAATTGCGTTGTTTCACTGCTTGTGTTTTGTCTGATCGGTTTGTTATTCACGCCGCCTGCTGCTGCATTTATTGAGCGCGAATATACAATTCGTGAAATTCTTGATGCCTGCACAAACATTGTTTTCGGTGAAGTCAAAAGTGTCGACCGCGATCGTTTGCGCGGTGTCGTTATTGTTAAAAAGGATGTCAAAGGGAAAAGCGGGCTCAAGGAGATCAAGATGAACTTCGCCACCGGCCATTACAAACGAGACACCTCTCCAGAAAAACTGGCACAATTGCTCAAACCGGGGATGCCGATCATCGTTTTCTATCGTCAGCATTACGGGATCGACAGCATGTGTTTTGTTGATAATACATGGTTTCAGATGCGCGCCTATCGTGGCGGATATAACAGTACTTGGTGGACGTTCACACACATTGATCCGATGATGTCGCGGACGTTTGATGGCAAGACGAAGGCGTTTCAAAAGATTGTTCGCGACATGTTAGCCGGTAAAATGTGGGCCGCTGCGCCCAAGAACGCTGTGAAAGTCTTCGTCCTAACCGGAAATAGCACATACCCGACATGGAGTCAAACGCCTGTCCATACGAATGTTGCCACGTACGAATATCAGGCGTTGCGGTCAGTGAAAGCGGGAAATAAACGTCCACTCGCTTATGAGCTCACCAAAGAACAGACGCTGCCCCATCTGGAGAAAGCCAATATCCTCTGGATCGGGTATGAAGAGATTTCGAGTTACGGACGCTACCTCCTTTCGGATGAAACTGAGAAAAAGATTAAAACGTTTGTGAAGAACGGTGGTATCGTTGTTGTTGCGGGGCAAGACAGTCGCGCGGAGAATCCGTGTGGCACGGGATGGCTACAAGGCGGTAAGTTGAAAGGCGTTGAGAGTCCACCGGCACAAAATTTCGCTGTTACCAAAGCAGGAAAATCCCTATTCTCTACCCCTAACAAGATCGTGTCCGGCAAAATCTTCGTTGATGATGCCTGGGTCGATTGGGATCGGCGGGATGAAGTGTTCGCGACGACCGAGGACCAAAAAGAACTCGTTGTCGGCACGAGACGGCACGGTAAGGGGTTATACATTATCACCAGCCTTCGTAACGATAGCCAATATACAACTGAAATAAACAAAGCCCTCATAGAAAATATCATGCATTATGCCGTTAGTCAACTCAAATAGCGGATTCAGGGTTGCAATTTTTGCGGTTACATGAATTTTGCGATGACCAATGTGATGTCATCCGTAGCACTTTCATCGCGCTGATAGGCCTGAAGGTCGTTGAGGATTTCGGTTTTAATCTCTGCTGGTGGCAGATGCCGCTTCTTTGAGATAAGTGCTTTGAAACGTTCCAAACCATACATTTCAGCGTCTGGGTTAAAAGCCTCGGTGATGCCATCTGAGTAAAGTACTAACAGATCGCCTGGGTACCATTTGACTTCGGTGCTGTCGTATTGTGTGGGGCCATTGAATTTCGGGAACCCGGCTGGCATAAACCCCGATTCTAACTCAATTGGGTCGTCTTTATCGTTTTTGTGTTCGGCACGATAGAGCAGCATTTGGGGGTGCCCGGCATTGGCGAACTCGAGCCGGTTGTCGGGGTGTATGATCAGATAGCAGCATGTCATATAGATAAAGGCTTGTGAATCTTCTTCCACGACTCGGGTAACCGCTTTCATAACTTCAGGCACGGAGGCATCGAAACGGATTTGTGTTTGCAAGCAGCTTTTGGTCATCGCTGCGACCATTGCTGAATGGTACCCGTGTCCCATCACATCGCCAATAAAGATAGCGACGCGGTTGTTAGAGAGACTTAAATAGTCATAATAATCGCCGCCGACGCTATTCGCTGCTTGACAATAGCCGGCAGAAGATAGAGATGGGTGTGAAATCTCTTGGTTTGGAAGAATAGACTGCTGGATCGCAGCGGCGAGGCGCATGGATTCTTCTTGTGCGATCTCTTTTCGGATTGCACTCATCTGGATTTCAAGGTCGCGTCGAATTTTATCGTTTAAAACGCGGAACATCCCGCTCCCGATTCGGGGTTCACGCGCCATTGCGTTGTAAAAATCGGTTCTCGTAATCCGCAGGAGCTGTGTCGGTTTCACCGTTTTGACGGTCGCGCTCCGCGGTTTGTTGTCAATCAAAGCGACTTCACCGAGACAGTAACCTTTCTTGTCAAAGAACAGCACTTCTGTGCCTGCTTTGATAATGCTGACTTCACCTTCGACGATCAGGTAGAGCGAATCGCCGTCGTCCCCCTCCTCAAAGAGCGTTGCATCGGCAGGATACGCGACTTCGCTTGCGCGCTGACAGATCAATTTTAATTCGGTCTCTGGGAGCTCCGCGAAAAGTTCTGTCTGCTGTAAAAACCTTATTTTATCTTCTTCTGCTAACATTATTAAATCAGCCTTTGACTTTTTGTAGAAATTGTGTTATCTTTAATAGGTGTCAGTACAGATTGCGGTGCGGGCAGGCAATCAACGAAGCTGCACCCTAAAATATTGCCGTATGTTAGACGAAATTTACAAATAGAAGTTGAGAACAATGTTAGCACGCCGAGAACGCATACGACACATTCGCATATCTATCATGCCACAGAAAAGGGAATTATGTCAATAACTGATTTTTTTCGAGGGAAAGTCCTACTGATTACGGGTGGCACCGCGTTTTTGGGGCAGCCCCTGCTCGCAAAAATTTTGA
This sequence comes from Candidatus Poribacteria bacterium, assembly GCA_007571355.1. Lineage (GTDB taxonomy): Bacteria > Poribacteria > WGA-4E > WGA-4E > WGA-3G > WGA-3G. Next base: position 3,722 of record RKRO01000194.1, read on the forward strand.
CCGCGCTTCCCGATGTAGAAAAGATTTATCTCCTCATCCGAAGTCGTACCGGTGCCGCCGGGAAACGTATCTCTGCCCAAGACCGGTTGGAAAATGAACTTCTCACCTCGGATGTCTTCGCTTCGCTCCGCCGTTTGCACGGGAACAATTTTAGCACCTGGGCACTCCAAAAACTCAGTGCCGTTGAAGGCGAACTCACTGACGCAAATCTCGGATTCAGCACGCCGGATTACCAGCGACTCCAGCGCGAAGTACAGGTCTTTATTAACGTCGCTGGACTCGTCGATTTCGATCCGCCTTTTGATGACTCTTTATGGGGTAACGCGCTCGCTGCGAAGCACGTCATCACCTTCGCAAAGGGCTGTCAAGATGCGGTGTTCCTTCATGTTTCAACCGCTTACGTTTGCGGCAGCAAGCCAGGCCCCGTACCCGAGAAATTACCGATCCCATACCCACAATACGCCGCAGCGCATCGCGAAAAGACCGGTATATCTATGCCAGAGACGCTCTCCGAAGAGATTGACGGGCTGCTCTCTTTGAGTACGACGATTCGTGCTGAAGCCGAGACACCGGAGAACCTTGCACGTTTCCAGCAAGCAGCAGAACGTCAGAAGAAAACGACGCGTAAAGGGATTGACGCGCACGTTGAAGAATTGAAAGCGGAATGGCTTGAGGAACGCTTGGTCGAAGAAGGCCTGAAACACGCGCGCGCGCGCGGCTGGAATGATACGTATACCTACATGAAATTCCTCGCTGAGCAGATGGTCATGGAACTGCGTGGTGAACTCGCGACCGCTATTGTACGCCCCTCAATTATTGAAAGTAGTTTTGAGGAACCCGAACCCGGTTGGCTCGGTAAGTTTAGGATGTCTGAACCGCTGATCGTCGGGTTCGGAAAGGGACGGCTTCCAGATTTTCCAGCGGACCCAGATATAATTCTGGACGTTATTCCGGTTGACTTCGTTGTGAACGCTATGCTGGCAGCCGCTGAGGCGACAGCAAAACGGGGCGGTATCGAGGTGTATCACGTGGCAACCGGCACACAGAACCCGCTCTACTTCCGCGGTATCTTCGAGGCGACACACGATTACTTCGTTGAGAATCCGATGCTGGAAAACGGGAAACCGGTCACCGTCCCGGTCTGGCAATATCCGAGCATGGAAGAATTCCAGCGGAAACTCGATAACCGAATGGCACTCCTTGACCTTGCCCTCCAAGTGCTTGATAAACTGCCGATCCGCGCAGCGAAACGGAAACGTCGCCAACTTGCGCTGAAACAGAGCGGTATCAAGGCACTCTTGCATTATATTAGGATTTACGCGCCTTATACACGGACGAGTTTTGAATTTGAGACGCGAAAGATGCAAGGCCTTTATGAAGCACTCTCTCCGACAGAACAGCAACGGTTTAACTTCGATGTCTCACAGATCCATTGGAGACGGTATTTCCAAGAGATCCATATCCCCGGTATCAAGAAGCACGTCTTGAAAATTGAAGATAGCACGGCAAACGACTCGGCGGCAGATGGCGCGCGTGCCTCCGCTACAAAACAGGGCAGAACAGGCGCGCAAGACGAATCAGAGGAGTCTGTCGCGGCACCTGAACGGGTTGAGCCAGAAACGATTGTAGACCTGATTAAGACGCAAGCCTCACGGATTCCCGATAGGGTTGCCTTGCAAATGGCAAGCGAGGCCGCGTGGGAACAGTATACCTACGCCGAGACTTATAGGTTATCGCGTCACGTTGCGTGGCAGTTATGGCAGAGCGGTTTACGGAAAGGTGACCGCGTTGTGCTCGTCTCCGAAAACCAGCCGGGGTGGTGTATCGCGTATCTCGCCGCTGTCCAGATCGGCACGGCAGTTGTTCCTCTTGACGCACAGACCCCGACCCCCGAAATTTTGGCAATCGCCGAGTTCACCGATGCAAAATCGATTTTAGCCTCCGAAAGTGTATTAGAAAAAGCAGGCACTGCCCTGTCCGCAGCAGGGTCTACGCTGCACAACATCAATAAGAACTGTGCAATCGTCGGTGCGGATAATGAGATTACAGACAAAATGGATGGTGAGATACCAGACGACTTCCCGAATGTAGAGATTACGCCGGATACCGTTGCGTCTATTATCTTCACGATGGGTACGACAGTAGAGGCAAAGGGTGCCATGCTCACGCACGGCGGCTTCATCTCTAATGTCCAAGCGGTCGCGAAGGCGCTCCCGCCGACAGATACAGAACGCATCCTATCAGCGCTCCCGTTATACCATGCTCTGAGTTTCTCTTGCAGCTTGTTGATGGCACTTTACAGTGGCACCACGGCAACTTATGTTAATGCGCTCCGTCCGACAACGCTGCTGAAAACGATGCGTGCGTTGAAGACAACGGCTTTTATCGGCGTACCGCGTCTATTTCAGATGCTGCAAGGTACGATTGAAAGACAGGCAACACGAGAAGGAACACCGGGGACGACGTTGCCAGAGAAGGTGCAGGCTGTTATGGGCGGTGAGATTCGGGTTCTGGTGAGTGGCGGTGCTTCGCTGTCAGATTCGGTTTACGACGGGTTCCAAAAGTTCGGTATGGTGCTTTACCAAGGCTACGGCATGACAGAGACGGCACCGGTGCTGAGCGTTAACCCGTATCTCAAGAGCAAGCGCGGATCGGTCGGACCGGCGGTGGAAGGCGTAGAACTCCGGATTGAAAACCCGGATAGCGACGGTATCGGTGAGATCATCGCGAAGGGCCCGAGTACGATGAAGGGATATTATCAGAACCCCGAGGCGACAACACAGGCTATCCGAGACGGATGGCTTTACACGGGTGACCTCGGTTATCTCGACGATGATGGCTATCTTTATCTGACAGGGCATTGTAAAAACATCATCGTCCCCGCTTCCGGTAAAAACGTCTATCCTGTCGAACTGGAGGCACTTTATCGCAACAGTCCTGCTATCGCTGAAATCTGTGTTGTCGGTATCCCTTACGAAGATGGATCGGATACAGCCATTCATGCTGTCATTGTGCCGACGGCTCTCGACGAGACCACGCAAACCGAGATTCAGGAACACCTTCAAGCGTGTGGGAAAACGTTGCCGAGTTATCAGCAATTTCACAAACACCATTTCTGGAAGGAGGCGCTCCCGAAAACAGAAGACGGCAGTATAGATCGGGCCCGTTTGAGGCAGCACTTAGTCGCACATATTAAAGAGAGGGAGCAGGCTCAGGCAGATGCCGAAAAAGAGATAGAAAACGAAGCATCCGGCACGCCGAGGACAGATGTTCCTGAAGAAATCCTATCCACGTTTGCGCGATTGGCACGGATGCCAGCACACCAGATTCACCGCGATAGCCGTCTGGATACCGATTTAGGACTTGATTCCCTCACAAGGCTTGACCTGTTGTTGGTGCTTGAAAACAGGCTCGGTGAAACAGTGCCAGATGCGCTCCTCGCTAATTTGGAGACGGTTGGTGATGTCGTTGCCTTGATTGAGACCTTCCATACAGATGGCGAACGCGCAAAACTGACACACACCGAAACAGAAAAGCCGGTGTTTAGACAGGTCCCACACTGGTACGCGCGCGCCCTCCGATCCGTAATTACCGGTTTCTACAGACGCTATTTCTCGCTCGAATGCCACGGACTTGAGCACATTCCCCACGGGAAACCGTATATCATCATGCCGAATCACACGAGCCACCTTGATACATTGACAGTGATTACAGCACTCGGAACGAAGGCATATCGACTCTGGACGCTCGCTGCACGCGATTATTGGTTCTCGACACGGCTTCAAGGATGGTTCGCCCGGACGTGTCTCAACGCGCTGCCGATAGAACGGGAAGGCAATTTTACGGAGTTCCTACAGGATCTCCGGGTCGCCAACGAAGTGATGGCGCAACATAACGGTTTGCTCATTTTCCCTGAAGGCACACGTTCCCTTGATGGTAATCTTCAACCGTTCAAACCTGGGGTGTTGAGCCTGCTCATCTACGGTCCCAACGTCCCGATTATACCGGCTTATATTGAAGGCACTTATCACGCATTGCCGAAAGGTCAGAGTTTACCAAAGCGGTCTCCGGTACGTATTATTTTTGGAGAACCGTTTACTTTTCCGATAGCTGAAAACAGGGGCAGCCAAGCGGGAACACCTATTGACCCAGATAGATATCAGGAATTCTTGGACTTGGCACAGAACCGTGTTGTAGAACTTGGGGAAATATTAAGACAACAGCAACGCGCTTAGGAAACTTCATCATGTCAACACCAAACACGCAAAAAGCAGCCGCATTTTTTGATGTAGATGGCACGTTATTGAAGTCTACGATTGTCCATTACTACATCTGGCTGCGGTTTGCGTTGCTGTCGCCCCTCCTAAAGTATTTCTGGCTGATTGGATTTTTGCCGAAAACTGTCTATTATCTGATTTTGGATAGCATAAGTCGCCCCCGCTTTAATCGGGTGTTTTATCGCAACTACCGCGGTATGAAGGTTACTGAGATTAAGGCGTTGTCAACAGCAATGTTTGAAACATCTCTGCGTCCGAAAATTTTCGCCGAAGCGGTGTCTCAGATTCAAGAACATAAGGAGCAGGGGACAGCCGTGGTGCTCATAACGGGGTCGATCGATTTTATTGTACAGCCGATTGCGGATTATCTCGGTGCTGATGCTGTATTGGCACCGCAGCTTCGTGAAGAGAACGGACGGTTTACCGGTGAACTTACAACCGAACCGCTTATCGGTGAAGAGAAAACGAAAGCGGTGCAGCGTTACGCGAACCAATACGAAATTTCACTTGAGGAGAGCTATGCTTACGGCGACAGTCAATCCGATCTACCGCTGTTGGAATGTGTCGGGAATCCGGTCGCTGTGAATCCAAGTAAGGCACTCCGCCAGAAAGCGTTGGCATCCGGCTGGGAAATACACGAATGGCTTTGAAGGGTTATCTACTGTCGGCTGACGGCTGAAAACGATAAAAAAGGAGCATACACATGCATGTGAGACGTTATTTTGAATCTCTATCCGAACCCAACGATACGATGTTTGTTGAAATAGACGATAGGCACCGGTTTACCCGTCGTGGCGACGACTGGATTAAGTTCCGTAGCGATCTGATCCAACTGTTAGAGCAGACAATTTCTGAGGAATTGTCGCAGGAATTCGAGGCATCGACAGAGGATTGGATTTCGGAGGTATAACTCCGCTTCTGGATTATTTAATTAACGTGAGTTTGATATCGTAACATCTAAAAATAAATGCACACTTTGCGGAAGACAACCCCCCTACCCCCCTTATCAGGGGGGAAGCAGAGGGGATTTGATGTGTTTCAATCCTTACGGGCTTTACTATAATAGTTGTCAGTTATCGGAAGAATGGTCATCGGTTTTCAGTTGTCGGTTACAAGAGATTTTTGATATCGTAACATCTAAAAATAAATGCACACTTTGCGGAAGACAACCCCCCTACCCCCCTTATCAGGGGGGAAGCAGA
>RKRO01000456.1 GCA_007571355.1 Candidatus Poribacteria bacterium
GCTTGAAAAAGAGAAACTGGATGTCCTGCATATCGTCACAAGTCCTGTGGTTCCGAGTAGCAACGAACGGATCCGGTATCCGTTGATGAAACAGGCATCCGACCACGGTGTGCCAGCAGTGATCATCGAAAAACCGATTGCCGTTGAGAGCGAAGATTGGAAGGAAATTGCAGGGTTGGCAGAAGAAACAAAAACAAAGTTTGCTGTTAATACACAACTCAACTTCCATCCGAAAAATCTGGAATTAAAACAAGATGTCGCCGAAGGACGCATCGGTGAGATTAAGTTCATTGATGCCAGTGCGCGGAGCACACCCGTTGATCAAGGACCGCATGTGCTCCAATTGGTGTCCTCTTATATTGACAACGCACGCCCCGTACGGGTTCTTGGACAAATCGCTGGAAGAGAGCACTTAGATTCAGATCAACCGTCTCCGATGCATGCCGCTGGGCAAGTTTTGTATGAGAAGGGACTTCACGTTTCTGTCGCGTTTGGGACAGGTATGGGGACGATGGCATCCGATAATCCGGGTATCTACGGTCACAAACGTGTTTTTGTTGTTGGGACGAAAGGCTTTGTACATTGGCGTTTCAGGAGTTGGGAGCGCGCAACGCCAGAAGGTGGTTACGAAGGCGGCCCCCTGAACTACGGTGAGCAAAATGCCGTTGCGCAAGTGAATCTCACTGAAGCCGTCTTTGATTGGTTAGATGATGAGGACAACGTGCATCCGACACATCTCAAGCAGTCGCTTGCAGAGTTCAACCTCTTGTTAGGATTGTATTACAGTGGCATAACGAACGAAATTATTGATCTTCCGTTTGAACTGCCCGATGGCTTGATGGATTCGCTCCGAGAAAAGTTGTAAACCCCTGCTAAGGCAGCAGGTTTATGGTAAAGACTTTGAATCCAAGCACAAGATATATTCGGTGATAACGATCCTCAAAAAGGGTATTGACGAGATGTAGACACACGAGACACTGCTCTTATTTACTCAATAGACGTGTGTTTGAAAACTGAGACATTCTCACCACGTAAGGATAGACGTTCTCACGCCTAAACGATACAAGACAACGATAGATCCGCACATCCTAAAAATGGGGGTAAGTGCCCCTGTCTGAATAGTTTAGAAGGAATTTGTATGAATATTCTAATGTTACGGCATTCCGCTGGTTTTGAACACAGTTATCTTCCAAATGCAGAAGTTGCACTGAAACAGATCGGTGCTGCCAACGGTTGGAACGTTACCACAACGCACCGATGCGATCGGATTACCGCTGACAATCTCGCGAAACAGGACATCGTCGCATTTGCAACAACAGGCAATTTACCGTTTGATGATGCTCAGAAAGAGGCATTACTGAGTTTCGTACACGATGGAAAAGCGTTCTTCGGCATTCACAACGCGACAGATACATGCTACGATTGGCCCGAATACGGTGAAATGCTCGGCGGTTACTTCGCTGGACATCCCTGGCATGAAGAAGTGAACGTTATCGTTGAGGATACTGATCATCCGGCGACCCGTATGCTGGGCAGCAGTTTCAAGGTTGTTGATGAAATTTACACCTTCAAAAGTTGGGATCGCAACAAAACGCGGGTGCTGATGCGTTTGGATAACGATTCCATTGATGTCTCCCGTGGTAACCGTGAAGATAACGACTACGCCCTCGGTTGGTGTCATACCTATGGAAAAGGACGTGTGATGTACACCGCCTTGGGACACCCGGATGCGCTTTGGGATGAGAAATGGTTTCACGAACACATCGCAGGATGTCTAAAGTGGGCGGGTGGATTGGAAGATTAGGTTAACTCGGTATGACACCTGTCGCTCGTAGAAGGGTCTCCTGCACCAACAGTTCATGGGACACTGGACGATCCGGTGATTGTTTCCCCGCAATGGTGGCTAAGAACGCGTCAAGTTCAAGTTCATAAGTGCGTTGCCGGCTCTCGCCGTCTATCTCTACGATCTGTTCACCTTGTGTATAACCGTCTTTTGCGCGCGCCAAACAGAGTCGAATTTTCAATCCCGGTTCAAAAGGCTCGACAATGATGGCACTGCCTTCGGTGCCGTAGACTTCAAATCTGCGTGCCATGGGCCTGGGTTCCAAAGCGGAGATGGATATGAACGCCATCGCTTTTTCAAATTCATACACAGTGAGGGTGTTATCTTTGAAAGGTTCGACGGAACCGCCGTCGTTGCGGAGGAAAGATGTGACCTTCTCTGGTCGTCCGAGGAGCCAGAGGACTTGGTCGAGGACATGCCCACCCAAATCAAAGAAGATACCGCCGATGTGTTGGCTGATGCGGGTGCGTGCTTCGTAAGAGATGTTGGTTGACATGTGTGCGCGGACAGAGAAAACATCGCCCAAGAACCCGACGTGCACCCACTCAGCAACCTGCTTAAAGGCGGAGTGGTACCGTAGCATGTAGCCCATCTGTACGTGTAGGGATTTTTCTTGTGCGGTATTGATGACGCGCTGCCACTGGCCCCAGTTTTCGCCAGCAGGTTTGTCGTACCAGACGTGCTTTCCAGCGTTAACAATCTGCTCGGTCTGATCTAAACTTTCGGCGTTATTGCCTTCTGAAGCGACTGCGATGATGGACGCATCGCTGAGCATCTCCTCAGCATCTGCATACCAATGTACCCCGTCAAACGTTCCGCCATTCGCCTGTAGTTTTTCACGTTGTTGTAA
>RKRO01000092.1 GCA_007571355.1 Candidatus Poribacteria bacterium
ACCCCACCCTTGTCAGGGGGGAAGCAGAGGGACCTCGTTTCTATAGGAGGCGTTTTAATACGGATGGACTTTACGATAATTCACTAACGGGTTGTCGGTTTCGCTATCTTCATTTTACAGTAGGAGTTTCTCTGTGCCAACAAGAATTTTACAGACTCTTTCCGTTGTTCTATTTGTCGTCCTAATCTTTACACTTTTCAGTAGAGGTGAGGTGCCGTCGCCGCTACTGATGGATCCTGCCGCTTCTGATGCTGTCTATACGGACTATTTCGACCATATTACCCTTTTTTCTCAAGGCAGAATTACGCGTTTCACACAGATGCCGATTCGGGTGTATATCTCGCCAGTCCTGAAAGCGAGTCCATACCTACCGGAAATTCGGCATGCGATGCAGGCGTGGGACAACGCCAGTGACGGCAAACTCCGTTTTGAAGAGACCGAGACACCGCAGGACGCAAACATTCGTGTGAGTTGGGGGCACAATGCGCTTTATGACGGTTTTCAAGACATGCGGCTCGGTAGTGCAGAACTCACGCGAAGAAACACCCCAGCAAACACCCTCAAAGATACAAGACAGACTGTCGCGCAGGTAGGGGCTGGGTTATCTAGTCTGTCCGCTGCATCGCCTCCGTTTACTGTTGAGATTATCTTGATGCTGGAGGGCGATGGCACTATCGGTGAACTTTCACAGGAAGAGATGCGGACAGTCTGTCTCCATGAATTTGGACATGCCATCGGGTTGTGGGGGCACAGTCCACACCCGGGTGATGTCAGTTATCCGACAGCGACAGCACAGCATCTAAGCGAACGCGATATAACGACATTACGGAGACTTTATCATACGCCGCTTGACACACCGCAGCACGAAACGGCTGTTAGGGTCTTGACAACCGAGATCGAACAGAAACCCCACGCCGATACGCAAAAACGTCTCCGACACCACTACCTGCTCGGAACTGTCCACTTTGATAAAGGCGATACAGCGTCTGCAATCAAGAGTTTTCTGACTTGCAGGCAGTTGGATGCTAAGTTTCAACCCGCAGTAGAGAAATTGATTCAGGTCTATCATGAAACTGGGAAAACACACGATGCGATCGCACTCCTTGAGAAACGGATAACGCAGCAACCGTCGCCAGCGGATTACAACACGCTCGGCATCTTCTATTTTGAAAAAAAAGAGCCTGAAAAGGCGATACAAGCGTTTGAAAAAGCACTCGAAATCGCCCCCTACCACAAAGCGGCGCGCCGAAACCTGCACCAACTTCTCCGGGCGAGGGTGTTCAAAGCGTTGGCGGCTAAAGATTTTGAGATCGCCACCGCTACTTTTGAGCGTGTGATTCGGATGGACCCGCTGGATGCCGCTGCCTACCAATTGATGGGCAATGGATACGCGCACGCCGGGCAGTTTGAAACAGCAATCAGCTATTACCAGAAAGCCATTGATATTAATCCGGTCGATGCACTCACAAAGCAATATCTTGCGAAATGCTATAATAATTATGGCGTGGCATTGCGAAACCTTGGTGAATGGGAGGCGGCAATTGAGGCGTATCGCAACGCCCTGCGGTTAATGCCGACGCTCAGCCTTGCGCGTACAAACCTTGGTGATGTATTCACTCAAAAGGCGAGCGCGCATAACGAGGCGGGTGAATTAGACGCAGCCGTGCATGCGTATCTCGAACTCAAGAAACTCTATCCCAACGAAATACACATCCGTAACTTGCTTGGGGCGTTATATTTGAAAAAAGGCGACTATGCTGAGGCCCTGTCGGCATTTCAACACGTTTACAATATCACTCCGAACGCGGATCATGCCTTACATAACCTCATCGCGGCTTATCATCACTATGCGCGAAGTCTCAGTGAGACAGAAGCGTATACGACAGCGATCCAGCTGCTTGAGAAGGCACTCCGACTTGCACCGACCGACGCGAATTTGCGTCTCAGTTTGGCGAATGCCTATCAGGGAAAGGGGGACTATGAACGCGCCGCTGTTGAATTGTCCCGCGTTTTGGCACAAGAACCGGGGAACCTGCAAGCGAAGGCGGAGCAGATCAACCTGCGCATCCGACGTGGGAACGCGCTCATGGATCAACGAAATTACGCCGCCGCTATCGCTGAATTTGAGACGATTCCAGAGCCGAAGCGGAACATAGAGATTTACAACACTCTCGCTTACCTCCATCTCATGGCAGGTGAATACCAGAAAGCGTTCACTGGTTTTGAAACCGTTCTCCAGAGGGATCCGATCAACCTGCCGGCGTTCAGAAATTTATTATCCTTGGAATCGCAACTGATGCGGCAACGTTTTAGCAGAAGGTCCCTTAATCTGCTCGCAGAGGTCCGGTGCCGTCTCGCCATTACTTTGGTCAGGCGAAAGCAGACCGATGCGGCGGTAAAAAAATATGAACTCGCGTTGAAATCCAGATCCGAAGAGATGGATCCGCTGCTTATCGAAACGGGGAACCACCTCGCGGGTTGGTTCCAACAATATGGGGACACGGAAAACCGAGAGACGATTCTCCGTTGGATCGAAGAACGTAGGGGACGATGATTCTTGTGTTGACCCGTTTCTCAACAAACCTTCAGTCCAAATCACAAGATGGAAAAAAGAAGAGGGTCAAGCAAATATGCTCGACCCAGAATATAGGTGCGTGAACAAGACGGACGGCTGCTTCTGAATGCCGGCTATCTACCGCCGCCACGCCGATTGCCTTCACCCCGGAAGCGATTCATGCGTTGTTGTTGTTGCGCCTCGCGATCTTTTCGCAATTGGTTGAGGTTAGCGAACTGCTCCTCTGTCAAGATCTCTTTCAGGCTCGCTTGGAACTCGTTGCCAACTTTTATGAGCATGGGCTGTCTTTCTTTCATCGCAGCGTCCATGTCATCAGATGCCTCTACCTCTTTCTTTTGCGCGATAACTTTGTTGTGAGCTTCCTGATAGATGGGGCGTGCTTTGAGGAGTGTCTCATCGTCTACTTTCACGCCGAATGTTAGGTCTGTCCAAGAATTCTCAACGGTGGACACGAGGTTCATCATCATCATCATACTCTGCATGCCGCGCATTCCCCTACCGCTTCGTTCGCTACCTTGGCGATTTCCACGTTGGCTCTGATCGTTTCGGTCGGGACGCTGTGCTGAAGTTGCGTATTGAAAAACGAAGACACCGACGATTGCGAGGACTGCGATTGTAGCGATTGCGAAAAATTTCTGCTTCATTTTCATTTCTCCTATAAGAATTTTGGTTGTGTGAATACCTTGTATTTTTAAATTACTTTGCAGTTCGGTTAGCAACATTTCAAGTTTTAGCAATGTTTCCGTAGATCCGCTTTCCATTTCATTTGAAAAACTGTCGTCCGTAATGTAATGGTTTTCACTGCGAAGCAGGATCCTTTGCACTAATGCTTGAAAGAGCGTATCCACCTGATTAACCGCAAGGAAATTTTAAAAATTAGTTTCGTTTCTTTAGTCAAGTGTGTTCAGAAAAGGTTCGTTATTTATTTTTTTAACGTGAGCTTGATATCGTAAAGTTTGGACAATTTTAAAAGTTCGCGGGCAGAGAGGGGTGTCAGGGTTTAGTGGTCAATAACGGGCAATAAATGGTTTCCCGACTACAAACGGTGGACATCACACCTTCAAATACTGTTTTCTGGGGACATCCGTTGAACCGAAACGATGCTTTTTTTGGCGAGTTATCGACGCGCCACGACTCATCGAAAAGTAGGAACGTCTTTGAAAACAACACAGAAAACAAAATGAAACTGTCCAAACTATAGTTGATATAACGCCAGTTTGAAAAAAATATGAGCGGTTTCCTAAGCAGACGCACATTCACCCAAAAAGCAATAGATTCGCAGAAAAGCGGCTTTAGAAGGGCAACCCCCCTTGATCCCCCCTTATCAGGGGCGGAGGGCGACGCTCAGCGGAAAAGCGGCTGCTTTAAGGATTTATCAAACTCACGTTGATAGAGTAAAATCAAAAAATAAATGCACACTTTTCGGAACACAACCCCCACGAAGAAACACCCCAGCAAAAACACCCCCCTTATCAGGGGGGAAACAGAGGGACATCCTTCTATAGGAGGTGTTTCAATCCTTACGGGCTTTACGATAGAGTAAAATCAAAAAATAAATGCACACTTTTCGGAAAACAACCCCCACGAAGAAACACTTTCTTCGCATTGGATTTTAGCGTTTGCAAAAACCCCCGCCCTTATCAGGGGGGAATCAGAGGGGCCTCGTTTCGATAGGATGTGTTTCAATCATTATGGGCTTTACTATAAAAGTTGGACGTATGTAGCGTCCACTGTTCATTGATGTCCGCTACGGCACAAACTATGAAGTTTGTGCTACACTTCACGCTTCTGTGCTGCGAAAATAGAACCCGCAACACAGCCGAAAGGCTTCATCAAACTGGCGTTTTTTTACCCATGAGATGATGACACCCAATGCCTTTTGTTCGCCTCACAGATTTTGACAACCGCCCATGTATATGCTATAATAGAGAAAAAGGGAGGACAGCATGGATTGGAAAGATGCTCTGCCTGAAATTGTGACGCAACCCGGTTCACGGCTCCGGTTTGGAGAGCCGCTTGCAAAACATACTCACTTCGGTATCGGTGGCGAAGCGACGGCTTACATTGAAGTCAGTACCAGGAATGAACTCTCAGCATTGGCACATTTTCACCGGCAGTGGGATGTTCCGATTGCAATGATTGGACGCGGGTCAAATCTGCTGGTGAGTGATAGTGGTTTCAAAGGTATCAGTATCAGGTTAGTCGGTGCGTTAGCGAAACTGGAGATGGAAGGGAATGTGGTCTCCGTTGGTGCGGGACTCTCACTGCCAAAGCTCTCGAAAACGATGTCAAGAGAGGGTTTGAGCGGCGTGGAGTTCGCGCTCGGTATCCCCGGAACCGTTGGTGGTGCGTTAATTATGAACGCGGGGGCATGGGGAAGTAGTTTCGGGGATGTTGTTAGAAACGTTACCGTCATGGATGATACCGGCTCACTTATTACCTTGACGCACGACGAGGCGAGGTTTGAATACCGATGCAGCGGTTTGGACACCTATTTCTGTGTTACGGGCGCGACGTTGGAACTTGAACCGGGCGATGCTGCCATTATCACGGCGCGGATGCAGGCGTTCTACAAACAGAAAGTTGAGACACAACCGTTCGCTGAGGAAAACGCGGGGTGTATGTTCAAAAACCCGCCTGGCGATTCCGCTGGTCGACTGATAGATATCAGCGGATTGAAAGGCTATCGTATGGGTGGCGCGGAGGTTTCTACGGTGCACGGGAATTTTATTCTCAACATCGACAATGCGACGGCAGAAGATGTGCTGGAGTTGGTCGCGTATATCCAGGATCAGGTCCGAGAAAAGACAGGGGTATCCCTCCAGACAGAGGTAAAACGGTTGGGATTCGATTGCCGTAACATCTGAAAATAAAGGCACGCTTTTCGGAAAACAACCCCCACGAAGAAACACCCCAGCAAAAACACCCCCCTTATCAGGGGGGAGAAGAGGGCATCGCTTCAGATCCTTACGGGCTTTACTATAGCGTAGCATCTGAAAATAAAGGCACGCTTTTCGGAACACAACCCCCCTTGATCCCCCCTTGTCAGGGGGGGGGAGGCGGACGCTCATCCGTTTCCCTTCGTTCTTGTCCTATTGAGCATGAAGGCAACCCCTGCTAAAACGATCTCTGCTGATAGCATCCACACCCGACACAGCAGCGCAACGAGCGTCGCTTGAGGTGTAGGCATATAACGTGATAAGAGCAGACTGAGCAGCCCTTCACGGATACCTAAACCACCGGGGGTCAGAAAACTCAAAAACCCAACGATCCACGCAAACGCGAAGCAGGCGGTGAGCCCCCAAGCGTCCGTCCACTGCACAGGGGCGAAACTTCTCACAAAAAGAAAAGTAGCAACAGTCGACAGATCGTTAGGGTGTTCGCCACCATACGTATTTATTCTCCGGGTTCTGTTGCAAGATATTTTGGATTCGGTAGGATATTCTCTGGGTAGTGAATCTGCCACACCTTTGCGCCTGCTGTCTCGAAGTTCTCCGTTGGGTAGACGGGAACAAACGCATCACTGAGTGCCCCTTGCAGAAAAACCGCCGGGGGTCGACGTTGGGTGAGCATCAGGTGTGTTGCGCCGTGGGTTTTCAAGAATTCCAATGCGACGCGCGCATCGGGCGCGTTCCGGACGTGTTCGTTATAGAGCAGGATCCACTGCTGGATGTAGTGATCTTGGTCAATAATCGTTTTGACTCCGCCCAGTACGTTGAGCATGCTGCCGAACCCCCATCTCGCCGCGACGACCGCCGTGGGTGAAAGTTCTGATTTCATCCATTCAAAAGCCTTTGAAGCCTCGGAATCCCCGGGAGCCGCTGGACGCATCTCTGTTGCGGCCAAAGTGGCGCGTGTGGCGTGTGCCCCTGCGGGGGGCCAGTACATGAGAACAGCCATAAAAACGAGTGTCATACAAGTTCTTAAAACGTGCAGGGGCAGCCGTTCTCTGAAACTCACACTCAGGAATTGGGCGTTTTTGAGGATGTCGGTGATGTAGAAGCCCGCGCGGCGGATGAAGTCCGCGGTAAAGAATGCCAGTGGAATGCCAATAAAGAAGTCGTATCGCCTTGCATCGCGGGCGAGTGCCACCCACAACAGAAACCATGCCGCCATCGCAATATAAACGAGTTCGTGTGTCGGTGATTCTCGCTGTCGCCACGCAATGAAGAGCAGCAGAAGGGCGATGCCGCCAAGGGACGCAGAAAAGAGTATCTGACAGCCGGACGCGCCTAAAAACGTATCAAGCCTTGCCCGAAAAAAGGTGCTGAGCATCAATAGAAATATAAACACCGCCAATACCGTGCCGTTGTTCCGCCATAGATGGATGCTGATACTCATGAAACCAAGGCTTCCTAAGAAAAAGAGGCTGCCGTATCGGAACACCCAATATCTGTCGTCTGGCATGTTGAGTTCTCCCACGGTTTGCATGAGTTCGTTTTGGTTTAGCGGGACGGTGGTGCTGGCGAAGGTCCCCAATTGCATCCACACGTACCCGAGTGCAATTGCAAAACTCATAAGCACGAACCCCAACGACAGATTTTTTGCGTGTGAACGGAATTTTTCAGCAAATGGTGATTTTGTGAGAAGCACGTGTCGGAGGGCACGCATCGATAGTAAAACGAGGAGTGGGACCAATACAAAGGCGAAGAGGTGTGTTGTGAACCCTATCCCACTCCGATACGCAGGCGAGGCGAGGTAAAGCGTCGGCACGAAGGCACACACCCAGAGTGCATATAATCCTAAGCCTTCCTCCTTTTCAGATGTCAGGAATCTCCAAAGTTCCATCACAAGGATGACACTCACGAACACGCCAAAACCTTCCCAACTCATCCCTCCCAGGAAAACAGAAAGCCCCGAAGCGAGCGTTAGGAGCAGTCGTCTGCGTGGCACCTGTGTTTGCAAAGATGATAGGTAGGCGGTAACCGCGAAAACGCCCAACATCAAACACCAGGAGTCTCTATCACTGAATCCCGCTGCGCTGCGATCGATGACCCCAGGGAGCGTTGCTAAGAATACGCCAACGACGCTTGCAAAGAGCCCTCCAAAGTTCCGATACAGGAAGAACCAGAGGGCACCCAATCCCAACAGAAAACAGATCACCGGTGAGAAAAGAGCAACCTGATAGAGTGAAACGTTGCGAAAGAGCACTGTGATGACTTTGTGCGTGTAAGCGAGTCCATAAGCAAACGTTGTCATGCTCTGGTGATAGTCTCTGCCGAGGGGGAGCCAGCGGTGCATATCGCGTGCCGGCAGCTTGCCCTGTTCAGATACGATGTGTGCTTGCCAATAGTGGAGATACGGATCGTTGCCGCTGAATTGTCCCTCCGGAATGTTCGGAATGCCCTGAATGCGGATCCAAAAGGCAACGAAGAGAATAGCACCGAAGAGTGCCCAGGGCAGGAATTTTTCTAAATACTTCAAAAAAATCTCCTTAATTCTCGGCACGGAGTGCGTCTATCGGTGAGAGCCGTGCCGCGCGTATTGCAGGATAGACCCCAAAAACAATTCCCATAAAAACTGAAAAGAGCACAGAAATGAGTATCCACTGTCCGGAGAGGACGACGGGCCACTTATCTACGATGGGGAGGATACGGACAGCAACGCGTGCCATGCCGTGGGCTGCGAACCACCCGCCTATGATACCGAGGAGGGCACCACAAACACAGAGACATACCGATTCAGTGAGGAATTGATAGAAGATATCGATGCGTCTGGCACCCACGGCTTTCCGTAGACCAATTTCGCGTGTTTTTTCGCCGACAGAGACGAGGCAGATGTTCATGATGCCGATGCCACTGACAAACAGTGAAAAACCTGCGATGCTACCGAGCGCGATTTTTATCACTTTTTCAATATGTTCCAACCGCCTGAGGTTAACTGTGGGCCTCCAATATCCAATAAAATCATCTTTGCCGCGATGTCTTTTACGTAGAACATTCTTAACAAAGTCGATGAGGCGATTAAAATCTGTGCCTTTGTGAAAAAAAATATCAATGCTATGAACATAAGAGGTGCCTGAAAAGCGTTTATGGTGTGTCGTCAACGGCACACAGATAAGATCATCTAAAGAAAACCATGTGCTGACACTGTTGCCTTTGGTTTTCATAATACCGATGACCCGCAGCCTCAAGGGGGGACGTTGCCAATGGTTTCTAAGTTTTACCTCTTCCCCGATTGGACTTGCTTCTCCAAACAATTCAAAAGCAATATTGGCACCCAAGACACAGACTTGCTTTGCGGCTCTAACATCTTCCTCAGAGATGAATCTACCGTCGTATATTTCCCAGTGCATCGCGAGAGCATAGTCTGAAGTGATACCTTTTAGGAGTCCTTGTGTTTGCCTACCTTCTCTGATAGAGACAAAGTGGCGGGTATGGATTGTCTGAGGCAGAACATAGAGTACATTTGGAACTTCTGCTTGGATAGCTTTAGCGTCTTCAAGTGTGTATCGTTCAGTAGTATGCTGTACGATACGGTCCTTCCTCCAAATAGCGAAGATTGTTGAGAGGCGTACCTGGTTCGGACCGCCAAGTTTGTTGATGTCGTCTGCGATGATTTGTTTCGCTCCATCGCCGATAGCCATCATGCAAAGG